>NZ_JAVKLW010000067.1:0-5803 GCF_031538885.1 Limnohabitans sp. | reverse complement strand
TTCTACAACCACCGCAGAATTCACTCTACATTGGGCTATGTCAGCCCGATGCAGTTTGAGAAAAGCTGGAACGCGGCACAGCTATTGAAGGCCGCATAATTGACCAGCTAAGAGGTACGTCCAACAGGGGCAGGTTCACATCTTTAAATCAGTTCGGCTCATCAGCTTGGTCTTTGCCACACTGCACGCCAGCGCACAAGACACCTACACAGGCCAGCCACCTGCGCCTGTTGCAGGTGAAGCCGCACTACCCAACGACCAAATCAAAGCCCGTTACCAAAACTGCGAGCTGGGCCACTACCAAGGCGCACAGCCCGGCAAAGTTCGCTATGCCAAAGACCGCTACATCTGGGCCGTGACGCCCGAGTTTGCAAAGAGGTTTTGCATGCCCCAAGCCTTTGTGAGTGAAGAACTCAAAGGCGCTGAGGCCGTGGCTTTTAAGCTGGTGCCCGGTGGGTTTGGTGAGAACTGCGGTTTTGGTGGCAAAGCCGAAGTGTGCAGCCAAGGCATGGACTTTCGGTTTGAGATTTATATCAACCGTGATGTGAAGTTGCCTGTGAAGAATGAGGTGGATTTCACAGCGCCTGGACCTAAGAACAGCTCATTGAACTTGGTTGGTGGAAGTGAGCTTTCATTAAAAGCGGGAAGAGAGCGTTGGCAAACCAATCCAACGCCAGGAAAAATCCCCCGCTACGAAACCAACGCTTTCGGCCTAGCAGGCATCCAAGGCGACAAAGTGGTGTGGCCGATTACCACGCTGTACTTAGATGAATACCGAGGCAAGCTCTACGACGGCAGCATTGACTACATCGCCGTGCAGGGTTCGACGGGGAATTTTAGGAACCGTCGCATGCTCAAAGAGGGGATTCAAGATTTTGTTGTCTTGGTTCAGCAAGTCGCGCATAAGGGGCGCTGGGAAGATACGCCTTTTCAAAATTTCGCTCACCTTATCCATTTACCTCGTGCATTTAGCGCCCAAGTGCAAGCGATGGACAACGCCCGCGGTGACGACTGGGAAGCCTTGGGCAAGAAGGCCCTGATGCCCGCTGAGGCCAACAAATAAAGGAGCAGAGAAATGGACTACACAAGACTTCTCAACGCACTACCGCAAGCTAAAGCGGCATATGGGGATGGTTCGAGCAATGGCCCTGCATCTGTTGGAACTTGGAACGTCACAGAGACGCCAGGTTTCAAACCCGAAACCACCAACTTCCAAGCAGGCTTTTACAAAGACAGCACGTCTGGGTTGTACCGTGTGGGCTTTTCGGGTAGCAATGACCGCGAAGACTGGACACGCGCCAACGCCAACTTGGCAGTGGGCAACTGGACACCTGAGGCGACGGACAGTATTCGGTTTGTGGCAGCAGCCCTAAAAGAAATCAAGAACGAAGTGATTCGAGTTGAAGGTGATGATGGTCTCAACACTTCGTTGCCTCGGTTAATGGAAAAACTCGACACCACCGTAGGCCACAGCCAAGGCGGTGCATGGGCTGAATTGAACCGTGCGTTTTGGGGTGGCAACGCCGTCAACATCGATGGCCCGGGTGTGGGTGCGTTGCTCAATAAGCCAGAGTTTGCAGCGCTCAAATCCGAGATGCAAAAAGAGTTCCCTGATCTGGCGCGTGAAGCGTTCACGTCCAACGACGGCAGCATGCAGTCGTATGCGTTTAGCAAAATCGGCCTCACAGGTGACCATGTGGGCTCAACGGTGCAAGCTACCGCAGATGCCAAGGTGGTGGATTTGTTGACGGACTTTCCTATACCGCCATTGATGGCGCAACAAGCTGCCATTGGCGGTTTGCATACCGCTCTGACGCACCGCATTGACGCCATTGAGGCACAAGCCAAAGCCGGTGCATTGGTCGAGACGAGCAGGCAGATCGAAGACGCCTTCAACCAAGCCGACCAAACCGCCGCCGACATCAAGGCTAAATACCCTGACACAACTCAGATTTCAGATTCTCGTGGTGATTTGCCTGATACATCAGCGCACACCAACACCAACACCCACACCTTCAGCAACTACCTAGACACCCAAGGCAACACCCTCAACTCAAAACAACAAGACGCACTCGCAGCGCAGATCGACAAACTCGGCTTGGGTGGTGACAAAGAACTCTCGTTCTATTCAATGCCGAATGGCGGAGCCATCATCGCCAATGCAGACGGCGACATCGTGGGAGAGATCAACCGAGGTAGCACGGGTGACCTCAATCTCAAAGCCACCACCATAGACGCCAGTGGCAACACAGTCGAGGTGAACCAACACATCAGCGAGCAAGGCAGCGTTCAAACCCAAGGCGAGTACAACGCGCAAGCGCAGGCGCAAGCCAGCAACCTGTTCAACAGTGTCATGGCGGTGAACAACTGGAGCCACTTGAGTGATGTGGGCAAGCTCAGCGCCTTGGTCAACCTCTACAACGCCACCGACAAACTAGGCGAAGCATTTGGAGCTACAGGCAACAACCTGCCCGGGGACTTGGGCGCAGCAGCAGGCTGGTTGAGCTTGGCGCAAGGCATACAGAGCGGCGACAACTTGGTGATTGCCAATGGCTTAAACACCGTCAGCGGAGGTGCTGTAGACCAAGCCATTGGCAACATGATGGGGCAAGAGTTGCCGTATGTCAGCACACTGCTGGAGCTGAGGAATTTTGCAGACCATCCAGAGCAAAGCGCGGGGACGATTGCTGGCACCTACATAGGGCAGGCGCTGGGGGCGGAGTTTGGGCCTGTAGGGGTGGCTATTTGTGGCGCGATAGGCGGTTTGATTGGAGGAACGCTTGGTGACATATTCGGGCACCGTGATCCACCCCCACCGCCCCCCGCAGGCTTAGTTCACTTCAGTTGGGATGCCAATGGTCACATCCAGCACACCATTGACTTCAACCAAACCGGTGGAGCGGACGCAGCCAATAGTGTGGCAGCGCGTGTGCAAACACTGCTGGAGCACGTGCTGCAAGCCGTCAACGACAAGAACCCAAGCCATGCAGATGATGTGGCGCTCAACCCCTACCTGATACCCAAAGTAGGGGTGAGTGGTGGCTATGCGTGGCTAGAGATCAGCCTACCTGACGGCAGCACAGTCAAAGAAACCATTTACAGCCAGACCATTGCCACACGGTTGATTGAAGTGTTGCAACACAACGGTGGTTTGGCCCCTGCCTGGCAGGTAGAGACAGAGCAGATCAGGTGGCAACACGCGCAAGCGCAGGTGCAAGAGCTTGAGGCCCAGCGTGATGCGTTACTCGTCGTGACCGAAGTGCAAACAGACGATGGTTTACAGATACAGAAAATTGTTCCGACCGAACAAGAGGCCCGCTATGCTGAGCTGAGCGCACAAACAGAGCAAGCCCAACATCGTTTGAGTGAATTGGCCCATGGTTTTAAAGCGGGTATTGGTGGCCATGCGTATGTGGGCGACCAAGCCTACAGCCTGCAAGGCAATGCGGTGGAGAGCGCGGATTTCAAGAGCCAGAGTTTTGGTGCGTTGGTGGTACACATCAACCAGCACGTGGGTGTGCAGCAAAGCATGAAAGAGCTGCATGAGACGGTGGTCAAGACCAGTGAAGTGTTGCGTGATGTGGAGAACGATGGGTATTTTGAAAAAACCCAATGGGTCAGCGCCACCGATGTGCAGGGCAACCTGCAAGGCGTGTTGACCTTGGACTTGGATGGCAACGCTCAAATCGATACGCGGGACATTCTGAACTTGGGCGGTAACACAAGCCAAGGCAACCCCACCGACGAAGCAAAGCAAGCCAACCAAAACGCCGCCCTGCAACACAACAACGTGCAATGGCTAGATGCCAACGGGGACGGTGTGCTAGACAAGCGAGACCCCGCGTTTGCGGCCATACGCTTGTGGGTGGATGTGAACCAAGACGGGCAGATGCAAGCGGGCGAGGGCAAGAGCTTGGCCTCACAAAGCATCAGCAGCATCAACTTCAAAACAGGTGAAGTCACCTATGCCAACGGCCACATAGATGCGCTGACAGCCACCACCCTCAAAGCCGACACAGAGGGTGTCAAGCTTGCACAAATTCAAGAGGTCAACCCTGACGGCACCTTGCACACGCTGGACGCAGGCGCAGTGCTGGAGCACGAAGGCTATCAGGGCAAAGTGCAAATCACCGACGAGGGTGGCACACGTTGGGCGAGTGTGCGCGAGCAAACCTACGAGCAACAAGCCAAGCGCATCGGCGATTGGGAGGGCACGCCTGAGCAAGACGCGCACAGGCATGGGGGTGGCAATGTAGCGGGAGCCCCTACGGAGACCACCGCCACAGGGGCGATAAGTTTTGGGCCAGTCAAGACCGTGGCGAACGTCATCACGCAAAGCACGATTGCCGAGGGCGACGAACGGGTGGTGAGCGATGCACCCACGCAAGCACCGCAGCAAGCTAGTGTGCAGGCGAACGCACAAGTCACCATCACAGCAGGTGATAGCCGCCTCAAGAGCAGTGCGGTGCTTGCCAATGCGACAACAGCCGCTAGCACATCGCAGCCTTTGTATGGACAGGTGAGTTTGGTCAATGGTGAGGTGTTGTTTGCGCCTGATGCCAACTACAGCGCTCGGCATCTTTGCTCAATGCGCCACCATGCCCGCTGTATTGCTGGCCAACACCTTACCGTGGCGCTTGAGCACAAAGTAGCCCTGTTCGTGCGCGGCCTTCACCACATCATTGGGGATACTGAACCCAGCAATGCCACCGTAAAACTTAAACCCCTTGTACTCAGGGCTGTGTTTGCGCAGCAAAGTAATGTGTTTTTCGAGTTGAACCAAGTCTTGCGCGTGGCACTTGTTTTTGACCTCAACCAAAGCCAAGCTATTGCCGTTGACCAGCACCAAATCGATCTCTGTTTGTTTGCCCTTAGCGCCCACCGACACATGGGCAAGCACCTTGTTGAACTTGAGATCACCAATCACAGGTTCTTGCACCAAAGCATCGTAGAAAAACTCTTCGGTCTCATCACCACGGTTGTTGGCCATGCCGCCGTAGAGTTTTTGCAGGGTTTTATTGGCAGCGGCTACGCTTTTGACTTCGGCGGAAACCTCGCGCAACGCGGCTTGCGTTGCAGCTTGAGCTTCACTCAAACGCAAAAACGTTTCCCGCAACTCGGGGGGCAATGCAGAAGTGCTGCGAGAAGAGTGTGGCATGGGCGTATTCAGAAGGGCGGTTTAGAGTGGGCAGATTTTAAATCAAACTATAACAAAGGTAGCGGTAAAGAAAAGCGGCACTCAACTTTGGCAACCAGCTCGGAGGGCTTAATGCCAAGACCAACAGCTATTTTGAAAACAGAACTCAGACTTGGCACTTGTTGCCCCAATTCCAAAATGGATACAAAGTTTCGATCAACGCCTGCGGCAAACCCTAGTTTCTCTTGGGACAAGCCTTGCTCGCGACGTAATTCGCGCACGACATCGCCAAACGCCTTAGCCAAGGTTAATGCGGGTGGTTTAGCGATGAATCGGTGGGCCTTAGTCATGCCCACTATCGTTAGAAAAATAGCTTAAACTGTCTTCAGCTAACTGTGGGCAATATATTCGGCGGATTCAAGGACGAAGTGCAACACGCTTTAACGAGGCATGGAATACCTCGTGAGGTGTCTTGAATCCTAGTCGCTTTCTGGGGCGGTGATTCAATCGGTTTTCAATCATAGTGAATTCCTCATCCGTCACGGTTTCCATGCGGCGCTTCTTTGGGATGTATTGGCGCAGTAGGCCGTTGAAGTTCTCGTTGCTGCCACGTTGCCAACTGCAATAGGGGTCAGCGAAGTAAGTCTGAATGCCCAGCACCCGATC
>NZ_JAVKLW010000066.1:0-16456 GCF_031538885.1 Limnohabitans sp. | reverse complement strand
TGGTGCTCCACACCGCCGAAGAAGCCCCGCAATACGCCGACGGTTTGCAAGCGCAAATGGCCCAAGCGCAGGCCATGCTCGAAGGCTTGGGTTATGCCAAAGCTGCACAGATGCCTGTGCAACTGGTTCACGCCACGCAAGTCCTAGAACTCGATGCCGAGTTGCAACGCCGCACCACAGGCAAGCAGCGCCTGAACAGCACGGTGCCTGCTGCTACGTTTGCGGTGATGGCTGACAAGCGCAGCACCTTGAGTATGGTGATAGACCACTTGCTCGAACATGCACCCGTTTTGAAAACCAGTGCAGCGCCCGAGGCTTTGGCCTTGCCGAAACAGGGTTCTCTGTTTGGCTCGGTCGAGGTGAACAAAGACAGCTGTACCTTGTGCATGAGTTGCGTCAGCGCCTGCCCCGCCAACGCTTTACAAGACAACCAACAGACGCCGCAATTGCGCTTTGTTGAAAAGAACTGTGTGCAGTGTGGCTTGTGCGTCAGCACCTGTCCTGAAAAAGCGCTTCAGCTGGTGCCGCGTTTGTTGCTGACGCCGCAACGCAAAGAAGTGCGCGTGCTCAACGAAACCCAGCCTTACGGTTGCGTGCGTTGCGGCAAGCCGTTTGGCACGCTCAAAGGCATCAAATCCATGATTGGCAAACTCGCGGGTCACGCCATGTTCCAAGGTCCTGCGCTGGAGCGTCTCAAGATGTGTGGCGATTGCCGCGTGATTGATATTTACTCTGCTGGCGACGAACAAAAAATCGTTTAACTATTTGTATGACTGAACCCCATTTATCTTCTGCCCTTGATGAAGAAACCGCACGCGCCGAGCTCTACGGTTTGATTTCCGAGTTGTTCTACGCGCCTGCCCGCCCTGAGCTGCTGGCGCAATTGCGCGTGGCCCCCACAGATGCACCTACCTCGGGAGGCTTTCTCGAAGAGCCTTGGCGTCAGTTAGTGGGTGTGGCGCGTGAGATGGATGACGCGAGCATTCAAAACGAACACCACACCTTGTTCGGGGGTGTGGGCAAGCCTGAGGTGTATGTGTACGCCTCGCACTACTTGACTGGTTTTTTGAATGAAAAGCCCTTGGCCCAATTGCGTACTGATTTGGCCGCGCTGGGTTTGGGGCGTGACGATGCCACCATGTCCGAAACCGAAGACCATGTGTCTTATGTGTTTGAGGCCATGCGGTTCTTGGTGGCGGGTGAGGATGTCTCTGTGTCCAACCTCACACAGCAAGCCAAGTTCTTTGCTGCCCATGTGCAAACGTGGATGCCCGCGTTGTGTGAGGCCTTGCAAGCCACGCCGCGTGCCCGTTTTTACGCTGCGTTGGCCGAGCTGACACGTGCGTTTGTGAGCGTCGAAGCGCAAGGCTTTGACATGTTGGCTTAAAGACCGACAGCCGCTTTGCTTCTTCTTTTGAGGGGTAAGCGTGACGCATGCGCGACAAGCAAGCCGTGTCAGAGGCGTATTCCTGTGAATCGACAAAGGCTTTTGACGTTAATACGTAGTGGACAATGGCGTATCGTTGGTGCAGTATGCAAAGTCGTGCATATCCACGACATCATGAGGAGCAAACAATGCAAAAAGAACAAGCCAAGGACCTCGCGACTCCGTCGCGCCGTGGATTTTTTATGGGTGCCGCAGGTGCTGCTGCTGCCGCAGTGACAGCACTGCCCGGCATCCCTGTCCCCTCCGCTGAATTGAACAAACTCCCTCCCGCACCCGAAAACGGTGGCGGCTACAGCTTGAGCGAACACGTCAAGCGTTACTACCAGACGACGCGCGTCTGAAGGAGCCCCCTATGTTGTTGACTCGTAAAACCAATACGTCTGCCAAAACTGCTGGCAGCTCTGCATTCGTTGGCCGCTTGCAACGCGGCTTGTCACAGGCCTTGCCGACCTTGGATCGTCGCGGCTTTTTGCGCCACTCAGGTTTGGGTATTGGCGTAGGCTTGGCTGCAACGCAATTGAGCTTGGTCAAAAAAGCCCAAGCTTCCGGCGCTTTGTCGGGCGACGGCGCAAGCAAGATTGAAGTTAAACGCACCATTTGTACGCACTGCTCCGTGGGTTGCGCAGTCGATGCCGTGGTGGAAAACGGCGTGTGGGTTCGCCAAGAGCCTGTGTTTGACTCCCCCATCAACCTTGGTGCACATTGCGCCAAAGGTGCGGCCTTGCGTGAGCACGGCCACGGTGAGTTCCGCTTGCGTTACCCCATGAAGTTGGTCAACGGCAAGTACGAACGCATCAGCTGGGACACTGCGCTTGACGAAATCAGCGCTAAGCTGCTGGAGCTGCGCAAAACCTCGGGCCCAGACAGTGTGTACTGGATTGGCTCGTCAAAGCACAACAACGAGCAAGCCTACTTGTTGCGCAAGTTTGTCAGCTACTTCGGTAGCAACAACTGCGACCACCAAGCCCGTATTTGCCACTCCACCACCGTGGCTGGTGTGGCCAACACCTGGGGTTATGGTGCAATGACCAACTCGTACAACGATATGCAAAACAGCAAGGTCGCTATGTACATCGGATCTAACGCGGCAGAAGCGCACCCTGTGTCCATGTTGCACATGCTGCATGCCAAAGAAAACGGCTGCAAGATGATCGTGGTCGATCCACGCTTCACACGCACAGCGGCCAAGGCTGACGAATACGTGCGTATTCGCTCAGGCTCTGACATTGCGTTCTTGTTTGGTTTGTTGCATGTCATCTTCAAAAATGGCTGGGAAGACAAAAAGTACATCAACGACCGCGTGTTCGGCATGGACAAGGTCAAAGAAGAAGTCATGGAAAAGTGGACCCTCGACAAAGTCGAAGAGGTCTGTGGTGTGTCGCCTGAACAAGTGACCCTCGTGGCCAAGATGTTGCACGAAAACAACCCCGGTACGGTGGTGTGGTGTATGGGTCAAACCCAACACACCACAGGCAACGCCATCGTGCGTGCCTCTTGTATCTTGCAGTTGGCCTTGGGCAACTTGGGTAAGTCTGGTGGCGGCACCAATATTTTCCGTGGCCATGACAACGTGCAAGGCGCCACCGACGTGGGGCCTAACCCTGACTCGTTGCCCGGCTACTACGGCTTGGTGGAAGGCTCATGGAAACACTTCGCCAAGGCTTGGGGTGTTGAGTTCGATTGGATCAAAGGCCGCTTTGCCAACCCTGGCATGATGAGCAAGCCTGGCATCACCTTGTCCCGCTGGATTGATGGTGTGATGGAGAAAAACGAGCTCATCGACCAAGACAGCAACCTCAAGGCCGTGTTCTATTGGGGCCATGCCCCGAACTCGCAGACCCGTGGTCTGGAGATGAAGCGCGCCATGGATAAGCTGGACTTGTTGGTGGTGGTTGACCCTTACCCTTCAGCCACCGCCGCGATGGCTGCGATGCCAGGCAAAACCGAAGATCTCAACCCCAATCGTGCGGTGTACCTGTTGCCCGCAGCGACGCAGTTTGAAACCAGTGGCTCATGCACGGCCTCGAACCGCTCCTTGCAATGGCGTGAGAAGGTCATCGAGCCTTTGTGGGAAAGCCGCTCTGATCACATGATCATGTATCAGTTCGCACAAAAATTGGGGTTTGGTCCAGAGCTGGCTAAGAACTACAAGCTGCAAAAAGTCAAAGGCATGGACGAGCCCATACCCGAAGACATCTTGCGTGAAATCAACAAGTCGGTCTGGACCATTGGTTACACCGGCCAAAGCCCAGAGCGTTTGAAAGCGCACATGCGCAACATGCATCTGTTTGACGTCAAGACCCTCAAGTCCAAAGGCGGCAAAGACAAAGAAACCGGCTACGACTTTGGTGGTGACTACTTCGGCTTGCCTTGGCCTTGCTACGGCACGCCCGAGCTCAAGCACCCCGGCACATCGAATCTGTACGACACCTCCAAGCACGTCATGGATGGCGGCGGTAACTTTCGCGCTAACTTTGGTGTCGAGAAGGACGGCAAAAACTTGTTGGCGGAAGATGGCTCGCACTCCAAAGGCGCAGACATCACCACCGGCTACCCCGAGCTCGACCACGTGCTGCTCAAGAAGCTCGGCTGGTGGGACGAGCTCACCGATGCTGAAAAAGCATTGGCCGAAGGTAAAAACTGGAAGACTGACAATTCGGGAGGCATGATGCGCGTCTTCATGCAAAACCACGGTTGCCATCCGTTTGGTAATGCCAAGGCGCGTGCGGTTGTGTGGAACTTCCCAGATCCCATCCCGCAGCATCGTGAGCCTTTGTACGGCACGCGCCCTGACTTGATGGAAAAGTACCCCACGCACGCCGACAAAAAAGTGTTCTGGCGTCTGCCCACCTTGTACAAAACCGTGCAAGACAAAAACATTGCCGACAAGGTGCACGAGAAGTTCCCGCTCATCCTCACCTCGGGCCGTTTGGTCGAGTACGAAGGTGGCGGCGAAGAGACCCGTTCCAACCCATGGTTGGCCGAGTTGCAGCAAGAAGCCTTTGTCGAGATCAACCCTAAGACGGCGGCAGACCGTGGTATTCGCAACGGTGAGCGTGTGTGGCTCAACAGCCCCACAGGTGCACGCTTGAATGTGCAGGCCTTGGTGACCGAGCGAGTGGACACGGGCACTGTGTGGATGCCTTTCCACTTTTCGGGTCGCTGGCAAGGTGAAGACATACTCAAGTACTACCCCAAAGGGGCAGCGCCCATCGTGCGCGGTGAAGCGGTCAACACCGCCACCACCTATGGTTATGACAGCGTCACCATGATGCAAGAAACCAAAACCACCGTCTGCAACATCGAACGCGCCTAAGGAGAAACTAAATGGCACGCATGAAATTTATCTGTGACGCAGAGCGTTGCATCGAGTGCAACGGTTGTGTCACCGCTTGTAAAAATGAACATGAAGTTCCATGGGGTGTGAACCGCCGCCGTGTGGTGACTTTGAACGATGGTGTGCCTGGCGAGAAATCCATCTCCGTCGCGTGCATGCATTGCTCGGACGCACCTTGTATGGCCGTTTGCCCTGTGAACTGCTTCTATAAGACCGACGAAGGCGTGGTCTTGCACGACAAAGATATTTGCATTGGCTGCGGCTACTGCTCTTACGCTTGCCCATTCGGCGCACCTCAGTTCCCAAGCCAAGGCACCTTCGGTGTGCGCGGCAAGATGGACAAGTGCACCTTCTGTGCCGGTGGCCCAGAAGCCAATGGTAGCCATGCCGAGTTTGAAAAATACGGTCGCAACCGGTTGGCCGAAGGTAAGTTGCCTGCGTGCGCCGAAATGTGTTCGACCAAAGCCTTGCTCGCCGGTGACGGCGACATGGTGGCTGACATCTTCCGCAATCGCGTGGTCAAACGCAACAAGGGCGCTGAAGTGTGGGGCTGGGGCACGGCCTACGGCTCTAAGCAAGTCGGTCAAGCAACCGCAAAAGTTGAAGGAGTGAAGAAATGATGCAACGCATTTCCATCCTCCTGTTGAGCGTGGCGGCACTCACCGCTTGCGGTGAGAAAGCCCAAACCCTCGGCACCAAGAACGATGCCACGGCTTTCAGCGGTGCAAGCAACAGTTTTGTAGAAGCAGGCTGGACCGCCGGTGACAAAACCAGTTGGGAGCAACACCTGCGCACACGCGGCCAATACGGCATGAACGACCACAGTCGCGCACCGTAAACCAAGGGGCACATCATGTACCGCTCTTTTCAATCGGTGTTGTGTGCAGCTCTGACGGTGTTCGCACTGTCGGCTGTGGCACAAGACAAAGCGCCGGCGAAGGCTTCGGCCATCCAAAGCGTCAATATCCAAGACGTCAAGCCTGACGCCAGCGATGCGCCTGGCTATGCCGAGCAAACCAATAGCGAACGCGGCAAAGTCCAGCCTGGCAACAATGCGCCCATGTGGCGTGGTGTGGGTGCGGGCATGGAAGGCTACAGCAGTCTGCCCAAGTCGCAAGCGCCAGAGGCGGGCGTGTTGATTCAACCCTTTGTGCAATACCCCGGCTCACGCCTCACCAACGGTGGTGAAGCTTGGCGTCAAGTGCGCAACAACTGGATCATTCCCTACGGCGGCTCACTGCTGCTGATTGTGTTGGGAGCGGTGGGTGTTTTCTACTGGCGCAAAGGCATGATTAAGTTGCATGGCCGTGCGACGGGTGTGGAGATCGAACGCTTCACACCGTTTGAGCGTTCGGCCCACTGGACCAACGCCATCGCCTTCGTGGTTTTGGCGCTGTCTGGCATCACCATGGCGTTTGGCAAGTTTTTCATGCAGCCCATTATTGGTGACACGTTGTTTGGTTGGCTCACGTACTTGCTGAAGAATGCACACAACTTTGCGGGTCCTTTGTTTGCGGTGTCTTTGACGGTGGTCTTCATCACGTTTTTGAAAGACAACCTGCCGAGCAAAGAAGACTTTGTGTGGCTCATCAAAGGCGGCGGTTTGCTCAGTGGCCACGAAGTTCCTTCGCACCGTTTCAACGCAGGTGAAAAAATTGTGTTTTGGGGCGGCGTGTTCGCACTCGGTTTGGTGGTGGTGGCTTCGGGCTTTGTGCTCGACAAAATCATTCCGTTCTTGGTATACGAGCGCAGCACCATGCAAATCGCGCACATGGTGCATGCCGTGGCGACGCTGCTGATGATGGCGATGTTCATCGGTCACATCTACATGGGCACCATCGGTATGGAAGGTGCCTACAAAGCCATGAAGACCGGCTATGTGGATGAGACGTGGGCCAAAGAGCACCATGAGCTTTGGCATGACGACATCAAGGCTGGCAAGATTCCCGCTCATCGCACCGAAAGTTCGGGCACCACAGCGCACGCTTGATGCGCTGAACAGGAGAACACACATGAACAAACGACTCTTTGCACTGATCTTGGTGGCTGTCAGCGCCACGGCGACGGCCAAATTGCCTGCCCCCAACGACGAAGCCAAAGCCAAAGCCGCTGAGGCGGCTGCGAAAACTGCGCATGCGGGTAAAGTCGATGGCTATTTGCTGTGCAAGTCACAAGACAAAGTGGCCGCGCATGTGCAAAAGACCAACAAGGCCAAAGCAGGCAAGCCCGTTGCGACACTCCCTTGCGCTGACCCCGGCAAGTTTGTCTACACACCGCCAGAGGCGGCGGTTTCTGCGCCTACTGCTGCTGCATCGGCTCCTGCCGTGACTGCCGCCGCCGTCAAAGCTACCGCACCAGCTGCACCGACAAAAAAGTAATCCACACAGCTTTGCTGTTCATCGGGCCGCACTGAGAAGTGCCGGCCCTTTTTGTTGTAGCCTACTTAGCTTATGTTTTTAGATTCTTCCTCGTCTGTGTTGCCGCACCTCACGCAAGCCCAAGCCGAACTGACCCGCCACATCGAGGTGGTCAACGCGCACGGCGTGCGTGAGCAGGTGTCCATTCCTGCCGAGCGCGCGCTGACGGTGTATGTGGACAAGCGTGAAATCGTCACGCTCATGACCTTGGGGACACACCCAGAGTGGTTGGTGCTGGGCTATTTGCGCAACCAGCGTTTGGTGGGTGAGGTGGGCAAGGTCGAATCCATCACCGTCGATTGGGATGCGGGAGAAGACGGTGCGGGCGTGGCTGCTGTGAAAACACGCCACGGCATTGCCGACATTGCCGCGCGCACCGAAAAACGTGTGGTCACCACTGGCTGCGGGCAGGGCAGTGTGTTTGGTGATTTGATGGGGGAGATCGACACGCTGACACTGCCCGATGCACGCATCAGCCAAGCGCGTTTGTACGCCGTGCTCAACGTCATTCGCTTGCAAGAAACCACCTACAAATCCGCAGGTTCGGTGCATGGCTGTGCACTGTTCAGTAGTGAAGACATGCAAATCTTTGTCGAAGATGTGGGCCGTCACAACGCCATCGACACCATTGCGGGATGGATGTGGATGAAGGGTGTCACAGCGGATACAGACTCTATTTTTTACACCACGGGCCGCTTGACCAGCGAGATGGTGATCAAGTCCGCCCAGATGGGTGTGGCGGTGGCGGTGTCGCGCAGCGGCATCACGCAAATGGGCTACGACATGGCCACACGCTTGCAACTGTGCGCGATTGGTCGCGCGACAAACAAACACTTCCTCTGTTACACCGCACCAGAGCGCTTGTTGCTAGACCCTTCGCTTGCCGTTGGCGGCGTACACAAGGTGGCGGAGGTATGAGTGCGGGCTTGTCTCCTGTGCGTCTGACCCCCTCATCACCCGCTGCCACGCAGGTACCATGTGTGGGCGTGACTTGGTGGACGCAAGCGTGGCGGACGCTGTGGCGTGATGCGCGTGCAGGCGAGTTGCGCTTGCTGGTGGTGGCTGTGGCGTTGGGTGTGGCGGCGCTCAGCTCGGTCAGTTTTTTGGCGGATCGTCTGAATGCGGGTTTGCAGCGCGATGCGCGGCAACTGCTAGGCGGCGATGCGGTGGTGGTGAGTGACCAAGCCACGCCCGCACACATCGTGCAACGTGCCCAACAAGCAGGCTTGCAAGGCGTGAGCACCTTGAGTTTTCCCACCATGGCGCGTGGCCAATCGCACAGCGGCGCAGAGGCCAACAGCCGCTTGGTGGCGCTCAAAGCCGTTGAAGTTGGCTATCCGTTGCGTGGTGAGTTGCATGTGGCCCGCAGTTTGGCACAGGCACAACTGGCGTTGAACAGCACCGCTGACACCCCCACAACGTTCGAAAAAACGACCACCATCCCCGCCAGTGGCGAAGCGTGGGTCGAGCCCGGCGGTTTAGAAGCCTTGGGGCTGGACGTGGGGGACACCTTGATGCTGGGCGACAGTCACTTACGCATCAGCCGCGTGCTGGTGCGAGAGTCGGACCGTGGCGCGGGTTTCATGAACTTCGCACCTCGCGTGATGATCAACACGGCGGACCTCAAAGCCACAGGCTTGGTGCAACCCGCCAGCCGTGTGACATGGCGCTATGCCGTGGTGGGCAACGACGCCCGTGTGAAAGACTTTTTAGCCTGGGCCGAGACGGAGAGCAAAAAACAAGAGGTGCGCGGCGTGCGCGTGGAGTCGCTGGAAGCAGGCCGCCCCGAGATGCGCCAAACCTTGGACCGTGCAGGTAAGTTCTTGAACCTTGTGGCTTTGCTCGCCGCCTTGCTCAGCGCGGTAGCGGTCGCACTTGCAGCGCGCGCATTTGCAGCGCGTCATTTGGACGACTGCGCCATGCTGCGCGTGTTGGGCTTGAGCCAACGCCACATTGCGTTGTCATACACCGCCGAGTTTGTGTGGGTAGGGACGTTTGCCAGTGGCTTAGGGCTGGCGCTGGGCTATGCCGTGCATCTGCTGTTTGTGAGCCTGCTCAAAGGTTTGGTCGACACCGCCTTGCCAGCCCCCAGCGTGTGGCCTGTGGTTTACGGTGTGGGCACGGGCCTGACCTTGTTGCTCGCGTTTGGTTTGCCGCCTGTGTTGCAACTCGCCAGCGTGCCTGCCTTGCGCGTGATGCGCCGTGACGTGGGAGAACTCAAAGCCACCACACTCAGTGTGTGGGCCATAGGGCTGACAGGCTTTGCGGTGTTGCTGGTGGCGGTGAGCCGTGATTTGAAATTGGGTCTCATGGTGGTGGGTGGCTTTGCGGCGGCCGTGCTGTTGTTTGCGGCCATGGCTGGGTTGGCCGTCGTCGTGTTGCGTCGTAGCGTGGTGGAGGGTGCTGCGCCACCGTGGCTCATGCTCGCCACGCGGCAGGTGAGTGCCCGCCCCATGTATGCCGTGGTGCAAGTCAGCGCTTTGGCGGTGGGGCTGCTGGCCTTGGCGCTGCTGGTGTTGCTGCGCACCGACCTCATCAGCAGTTGGCGCAATGCCACGCCGGCGGATGCGCCGAATCGGTTTGTCATCAACATCCAACCGACGCAGGCCGAACCGTTTCTTGCCACACTGCACGAAGCAGGCGTGAGCAAGCTCGATTGGTATCCCATGATTCGTGCGCGTTTGGTGGCGGTGAATGGCATCACCGTCACGCCCGACAGCTACACCGAAGAACGCGCACAGCGTTTGGTGGACCGTGAGTTCAATGTGTCCTTCAACGCCGCACCGCCTGCACACAACACGCTGGTGCAAGGGGCATGGCAAGCCGAAGATCCCGATGCCTTGAGCATCGAAGAAGGCATCGCCAAAACCTTGATGCTCAAACTCGGCGACACCTTGCGCTTTGACATGGCGGGCGTGCTGCACGAGTCCCGCATCACCTCGGTGCGGCGTGTCGACTGGACATCCATGCGTGCCAACTTCTTTGTGATGTACCCCGTCAGCCACCTGCGCACAGGTGCAGGCTTTGATGTGCCTACTACCTACATTGCGGCCTTCCGTGCGCCTCAGCGTGCGACGGCGATGGTGAGTGCTGCTGACACGTCGGCAAGTGCAAGCCCCCCCACCCCTGCGAGCAATCATTGGGTGAAGCCTGTGCCTAGTTTTGACAACCAACTCATCAGTCGCTTCCCCAACGTCACCAGTGTGGACATGGGCGCGACCTTGAACCAAGTGCAAACCGTGTTGGACCAAGTGGTGCGTGCGGTGGAGTGTTTGTTCTTGTTCACCTTGGCGGCGGGCTTGGTGGTGCTGTTTGCCGCCGTCACCGCCACACGCGAAGAGCGGGCGCGTGAATACGCGGTGCTGCGCGCCTTGGGGGCGTCCAACCAATTGCTGGCCTATGTGCAGCGTGCCGAGTTGGCAGGCGTGGGCGCACTGGCAGGTGTGTTAGCCAGCAGCGTGGCCATGGCCATGGGCTGGGGCTTGGCCCACTTTGCGTTCGAGTTTGAATGGACGGCCAGCCCGTGGGTGCTTTTGTTGGGCACGGTGGTAGGTGCATTGTTGGCCTTGGCTGCTGGCTGGTGGGGTTTGCGCGATGTATTGCGCCGACCCGTGGCGCAGACTTTGCGCCAAGCCAGCCAGTGATGTGTCGCCATGCGCTATCGATGCTTTGAATGAAATGAACGTATGCAAATCGAAGAGAAATCCCCCTTCAATACGCCCTTCGAATGGATTGGTGGTGAAGCGCGTGTGCGCGTGTTAGTCGAACGCTTTTACGACTTGATGGATTTGGAGCCTGCCTACGCCGAGCTGCGCGCCGCACACGGCCCTGAGTTGGCCAATGCACGTCAGCGCTTGTTCATGTTCTTGTGCGGTTGGTTGGGTGGCCCTGATTACTACGTTGAGCAACACGGCCACCCGCGCTTGCGCATGCGTCACATGCCGTTTGCGATTGGCATCAAAGAGCGTGACCAATGGGTCGCCTGCATGGACCAAGCCATGGGCGAAACCGAAGTGCCCCAAGGTTTGCGCGAACGTTTGAAGCACAGTTTTTTCCAAACAGCAGATTGGATGCGCAATAAAGGCGTGTGAGGCTGCGCGTCCATCAACGAGACGGAAGGTGCGCTGCCGTTTTGTTTCTTGATTGGAAGCTCGGTGTATTTTCTCTGCGGTCTGAAAAACCAGACACCATGAACTTCACAAAAAAGACTTAACGCTGGCAACACTTTGTGGTGGCTTCACGGTGGTTTCCCTAGGTTCTGAATAGTTGGCCTGTGACTTGCTGTCATCTATCGAAGGCCTGAATATCGTGCGCGTCCATCACGTGCGGTGTTTGAGGTAGATCGATGACTATTCATGGAGACACCCACAATGGAAACCTTTTACGAGGTCATGCGTCGCAAAGGCATTTCGCGTCGCAGTTATTTGAAGTACTGCTCGCTGACGGCCACCTCATTGGGTTTGGCGCCGTCTTTTGTGCCCCAGATTGCACATGCGATGGAGAACAAGCCACGCACGCCCGTGCTGTGGCTGCATGGTTTGGAGTGCACCTGCTGCACAGAGTCGTTCATCCGCAGTGCGCACCCCTTGGCCAAAGATGTGGTGTTGTCCATGATTTCACTGGATTACGACGACACCTTGATGGCCGCAGCGGGCCACCAAGCAGAAGCGCTGCTTGAAGAGATCATGACCAAGTACAAGGGCAACTACATCTTGGCGGTCGAGGGCAACCCACCCTTGAATGAGGACGGCATGTTCTGCATTCAATCAGGCAAGCCCTTCATCGAAAAATTGAAGCACGTGGCCAAAGATGCCAAAGCCATCATCGCTTGGGGCTCGTGTGCCTCATGGGGTTGTGTGCAAGCGGCCAAGCCCAATCCCACGCAAGCCACGCCGATTCACAAAGTCATCACCGACAAGCCGATCATCAAGGTGCCAGGTTGCCCGCCTATCCCTGAGGTGATGACGGGCGTGATCACGTACATGCTGACCTTTGACAAGATTCCTGAGTTGGACCGTCAAGGCCGTCCCAAGATGTTTTACAGCCAGCGCATTCACGACAAGTGCTACCGCCGCCCCCACTTTGATGCGGGGCAATTTGTTGAGGCGTGGGATGACGAGTCGGCACGCAAAGGCTATTGCCTCTACAAGGTGGGCTGCAAGGGGCCTACCACTTACAACGCTTGCTCCACGGTAATGTGGAACGAGGGCACCAGCTTCCCCATCAAAGCAGGCCACGGTTGCATTGGTTGCTCCGAAGATGGTTTCTGGGACAAAGGTTCTTTCTACAACCGTCTCACTGACATTCATCAGTTTGGTGTGGAAGGTAATGCCGACCAAATTGGTGGGACTGCCGCTGCGGTGGTCGGTGCCGCAGTGGCTGCACATGCGGCCGTCTCCGTCGCCAAGCGTGCCCGCGATACCGCAAAAACACCATCGGCATAAATCACACATTCAGAGGGTACACACATGGGTGCTTACGAAACACAAGGCTTCAAGATGGACAACACGGGACGACGCATTGTTGTCGACCCCGTGACACGCATTGAAGGACATATGCGTTGCGAGGTCAACGTCGACAGCAACAACGTCATCCGCAACGCCGTCTCCACGGGCACGATGTGGCGCGGCTTGGAAGTCATTCTCAAAGGGCGCGACCCACGCGACGCCTGGGCATTTGTGGAGCGCATTTGCGGTGTCTGCACAGGTTGCCATGCGCTCGCCTCAGTGCGTGCGGTGGAGGATGCCTTAGGCATCAAGATTCCGCTGAATGCCCATTTGATCCGCGAGATGATGGCCAAAACTTTGCAGGTGCATGACCATGCCGTTCATTTCTACCACCTGCATGCCCTCGACTGGGTGGATGTGGTGTCTGCACTCAAGGCCGACGCCAAGAAAACCAGTGAGTTGCAGCAACTGGTGTCGCCGCACCATCCGTTGTCGTCCGCAGGTTACTTCCGCGATGTGCAAAACCGTTTGAAAAAATTTGTCGAAAGCGGCCAGCTCGGCCCCTTCGCCAACGGTTACTGGGGCAGCAAGGCGTATGTGTTGCCACCCGAGGCCAATTTGATGGCGGTCACCCACTACTTGGAAGCCTTGGACTTGCAAAAAGAGTGGGTCAAAGTCCACACGATTTTTGGCGGCAAGAACCCCCATCCCAACTACTTGGTCGGTGGTGTGCCTTGCGCGATCAATATCGATGGCAACGGTGCCGCAGGTGCCCCCATCAATATGGAGCGACTGAATTTCGTGCAAGCACGGATTCAGGAAATGATCGACTTCAACAACAACGTCTACATCCCAGACGTGTTGGCGATTGGCACGATTTACAAGCAAGCGGGTTGGCTCTATGGCGGTGGCTTGTCGGCTACGAATGTGGCGGATTACGGCACCTATGAAAAAGTGCCTTATGACCACAGCACACACCAGTTGCCAGGCGGTGTCATCCTGAACGGTGACTGGAACAAAATCCACACCATTGACCCGCGCGACCCAGAGCAGGTGCAAGAGTTTGTTTCGCACAGTTGGTACAAATATGCCGACGAGAAAAAAGGCCTGCACCCTTGGGATGGTGTGACCGAAGCCAACTACAAACCCGAAGGTCCGAACTTCAAAGGTACGCGCACCAAAATTCAACAGCTGGATGAAAGTGCCAAGTACTCATGGATCAAGTCACCTCGCTGGCGTGGTCATGCGGTCGAGGTCGGCCCCTTGTCGCGCTACATCTTGGGCTATGCCCATGCCTTGCAGGGGAATAAGTATTGCCAACGCGTCAAAGAGCAAGTCGATGCCTCTGCACAAGCGATCAACCATGCCATCCCCAAAGCGCTGGGCTTGCCTGAAACCAATTACTCACTCAAGCAACTGCTGCCCACCACGATTGGTCGCACACTGGCACGTGCGCTGGAGAGCCAATACGCCGCTGAAATGATGATGGATGACTTCAAGCAACTCATCAGCAACATCAAGGCGGGCGACACTGCCACCGCCAACATCGAGAAGTGGGATCCAGCCACTTGGCCCAAAGAAGCCAAAGGTGTGGGCACGGTGGCCGCACCGCGCGGCATGTTGGGGCATTGGATCAAGATCAAGGACGGCAAGATCGAGAACTACCAGTGCGTTGTGCCCACCACCTGGAACGGCAGTCCGCGTGACACCAAAGGCCAGATTGGCGCGTTTGAAGCCAGCTTGATGAACACCCCCATGGTCAATCCCGAGCAGCCCTTGGAAATCTTGCGCACCCTGCACAGTTTTGACCCCTGCCTGGCTTGCTCGACCCACGTGATGAGCGAAGAGGGCCAAGAAATGAGTTGCGTGACGGTGCGCTAAAGCGCATGCCATTCAACCTGCATGAAAGAAGGAGTTAAAAAATGAAAATCGTCAATCGAAATCACCTCTTCGTCCTCTTGATGGCGATGCTGGCAGGTAGCGCACACGCGCATGCAGGCCACGGCACGTTCAGCTTCTTTGAAGGTGTGTCGCATCCCTTTGGCTGGGATCACTTGCTGGCCATGGTGGCTGTGGGTATGTGGTCTGTGCTGGCTTTGCCTGCTCGGCAAGCGGCCATCGGCCCTGTGACCTTTTTGCTGATGATGCTCGCTGGTTCCCTTATGGGCATGACGGGTGGCAGTGTGACTAACCTCGAAGCCTTGATGGCTGTGAGTGTGCTCTTGCTCGCCGTGATGTTGCTGGTGCCGTTGCTGAGTGTCTCGCGTGTGGCTCAAGGCTTGGGCTTGTGCGTGGTGGCTGTCTCGGCACTCTTGCACGGGTTGGCGCACGGCATGGAAGCCCCCGTTGGCCAAGCGTCTGGCTATGTGCTGGGTTTTGTGTTCTCAACAGCGGCTCTCCATGTGGCGGGTGCGTTCACGGCGGTGTGCGTGCGTCGCGCATGGTCGGCACGCACGGCATCGTTGGTGCTGGGCACGGCGGTGGGTAGTGCGGGTCTGTGTTTGCTTGGTCAATTTGTTTGAACCTGAAGGAGACTGCCATGTCAAGCTCTACTCAAGTCGCTGATGCCACAGGCGTGGATGAACAGGCGGTGGCGCAGGGTCAGGTCACCAAGTCCGTCTATGTGTATGAAGCGCCTGTGCGTGTGTGGCACTGGATCAATGCCTTGGCAATCACGGTCTTGGCGCTGACGGGCTACTTCATCGGTTCACCCTTGCCCACGATGCCCGGTGAGGCCAGTGACCACTTCCTCATGGGCTACATCCGCTTTGCCCACTTCACAGCAGGCTACCTCTTTGCCGTGGGCTTGCTGGGACGCATTTACTGGGCCTTTGTCGGCAACCACCACGCACGTGAACTCTTCACTTTGCCACTGACCAACAAGGCATATTGGCAAGAGGTGATGAGCATGGTCAAGTGGTACGCCTTCATCGCCGAGCGTCCCAATCGTTATGTGGGTCACAACCCCATGGCACGCTTGGCCATGTTCTTCATGTTCTTTTTCACGGCGGTGTTCATGCTGTTCACTGGGTTTGCACTTTATGGCGAAGGCACACAAGCCGGCTCATGGGCAAACAGGGTGTTCGGTTGGGTGATTCCACTCATGGGGCAATCACAAGACGTACACACTTGGCACCATGTGGGCATGTGGGTCTTGATTGTGTTCATCATCTTGCATGTGTATGCCGCGATCAGAGAAGACATCATGGGCCGTCAAAGCATTGTCAGCACCATGATCTCCGGCCACCGCAGCTTCAAAGACTGACCTGCTGTGCCACGCCACCGTCAGCCCCTGCCGCCGCACGGTGTTCCCCTGCGCACACCGCCCCATCCAGGGCGGTTGTTGGCGCGTTATTGTTTAGAGCCACTGGCCTTGTCGCAATCGCAAGCGGCTCGCCTGCTGGGTATGTCACGCCGTCGCTTGCATGAGTTGGTGCATGGGCAGCGCACCATGACGCCCGACACCGCCATTCGCTGTGCGCGTCAATTTGGCATTGAGGTGGGTTTTTGGCTGACCCAGCAAGCGGCTTGGGACAGCTTTCACGCATGGAAGCGTTTGTGCGCCGAATTGTGCGTTGAACAAAGCCCAGTACCCACGCCGCGTTCACCGCTGGGTGTGTTGCCCGCAAGCTTGACCACATCGGTCAAAGCGGCGCTCTCTCCTTCCCCTCTCTGATTCAACCTTTGGTTGCTCACCATGTCCACTACCTCACCCGAAACCGCCTGTCACCCCTGTGGTGACAAGCCTGCCAGCATCTGTGTGCTGGGCATTGGCAATTTGCTCTGGGCCGATGAAGGCTTTGGTGTG
>NZ_JAVKLW010000065.1:0-17712 GCF_031538885.1 Limnohabitans sp. | reverse complement strand
GAAACTCTCGTCGACGTGTGCGTTTACTTTGCAGCTCAAAGCCGCTGATCGATAGGCTGGTTTGTTTCATGTGTATTCAACGCAGTCTATGGCGTTCACGCTGTCAGGGTTTACAAGAAGGTTATGCAGATGTTCCCTAGAAAACGCTGGCAGCGCAGCAAAAAGCTTTCATAAATAAAGCAGAGATAGCAACGCCTTCCTCTTAAAATGCATGGCTTGCCGCATTGCAACTGTATGCGCAGCCCTTCACCCACTTACGTCCCTTTAGATGCCTACCAACCACACCCCCTCCGCTTCGGAAGCCGCTCCCGTCGACGAAAACCAACTCATGGCCGAGCGCCGCGAGAAGCTCAAGGTCATGCGCGATCGCCAGGCTGCAGGCCAAGGCGCGGCCTTCCCTAACGATTTCAAGCCTGCGCACCACGCCGCCACCTTGCACGAGTTGCATGGTGACAAGACCGTCGAGGTGTTGACCGAAGAAGGCCAGTTCGCCAAAGTGGCGGGCCGCATGATGCTCAAGCGCGTGATGGGCAAGGCCAGCTTTGCCACGCTGCAAGACAGCACAGGTCGCATCCAGATTTACGTGACACGCGATGACGTGAGCGAAGACTTGTACGCCGACTTCAAACACTGGGACTTGGGCGACATCGTGGCCTGCGAAGGCAAGCTGTTCAAAACCCGCACAGGCGAATTGTCCATTCACGCCACCAGCATCCGCATACTCACCAAGAGCCTGCGCCCCATGCCTGACAAGTTCCACGGCGTGGCTGACCAAGAGATCAAATACCGCCAGCGTTACGTCGATTTGATGACGGACGAAACCGCACGCAAGCGCTTTGTGGCGCGCAGCAAAGCGGTCAGCGGCATTCGCGAGTTCATGGTGCAACACAACTTCCTCGAAGTGGAAACGCCCATGTTGCACCCCATCCCCGGCGGCGCCAACGCCAAGCCCTTCACCACACACCACAACGCGCTGGACCAAGAAATGTTCTTGCGCATCGCGCCCGAGCTGTACTTGAAGCGCTTGATCGTGGGTGGCTTTGAGCGCGTGTTTGAGATCAACCGCAACTTCCGCAACGAAGGCATCTCCGTGCGCCACAACCCCGAGTTCACCATGATGGAGTTCTACGCGGCCTACTGGAACTACCAAGACCTGATGCACTTCACCGAAGAGCTGGTGCGCGATGCGGCCCTGAAGGCTGCTGGTACCACGCTGCTCACCTACGGCGGCAAGGCCGTGGATCTGAGCCAACCGTTCGAGCGCCTGACCATCCGCGAAGCCATCCGCAAACACACCGAAGCGGGCGACAACGTGGACAACAGCGAGTGGCTGATCAACGCCTTGAAAAAACTCGGCTTCAAAGAAGAGAAAGACAAACTCAGCACCCGCAGCTTGGCTGGTCTGCAAGTGATGTACTTTGAAGAGGCGGTGGAAGACAAGTTGTGGCAGCCCACCTTCATCTGCGAGCACCCTGTGGAGATTTCACCCTTGGCCCGCGCTAGCGACAGCAAGCCCGATGTGACCGAGCGCTTTGAGCTCTACATCACAGGCCGCGAGTTTGGCAATGGGTTTAGCGAGTTGAACGATGCCCAGACCCAAGCCGCCCGCTTTCACGCCCAAGTAGAAGCCAAAGACAGTGGTGACGACGAAGCCATGTTCTACGACCACGACTTTGTGCGCGCCCTCGAATACGGTATGCCCCCCACTGGCGGCTGCGGCATTGGCATTGACCGCTTGATGATGCTGCTGACCGACAGCCCCAGCATCCGTGACGTGATTTTGTTCCCTGCGTTGCGACGCGAGGCGTGAGCGCCTGACTTAAAAACAAAACGCCTCGCAATGCGAGGCGTTTTTTGTTGGCGGTGTCAGCTCAAAAAAGCAGCTTGTAAACCACCACACCAAGGCCCACAAACGCCAGCACCAAACCACCAACCATCCAGCGAAAGGTTTGGCGCAATCCACTCACCGCAGAGACCAGTGCCGCGTTTTGTTCAGCCAGATCGCGCACGGTTTGCGCCAGCTGGGTCTGACGTTGTTGTAGCGCATCAATCTGCGCATTGGCTGTGAGCAGGCGGTTTTTCAACTCACCCAAACTGGGCACATCGTCGTGTACGTTCGCCGTGGCCATCGGTGGTGGGGCGGCATCAGTGCCCTTGCGCGCCATGAGATCGCGGGCTTTTTCAAGCACGCTGGGAGCGTGCGACATCACATCTCCCCAAGGGATGACTTTGAGTGCGGAGAGCCAAGGTATTGCCATGTTTTATTGCGGCTGAAAGCCGCTGTTCTTGATGAGCTTGGCCCACACCTGTGTGTAGACGCGCTCACGTTGCTCGAGCTGGTGCGAGTTCATGTAGCCCACGGTGAGGCCCATTTTGGTGAGCTGCTCATGCACATCCGGCATGGTCAACACTTTGGACAAGGCCACGCCAAAGTGGTTGAGGGTGGCCTGCGGTGTACCAGCGGGCGCGAAGATGCCGTAGTAAGGCATGTCATCCAAACCGCTCAAGCCCAGCTCGCCAAAGGTGGGTACATCAGACAACGCAGCTTGGCGCTTGGCACCCAGCACAGCAACGATGCGCACTTTGCCCGCCTTGTGGTTTTCGATGAAGTCAGGCACCGAGCCCACGCCTGCGGCAATTTGGTTGCCCAGCATGTCGGCCATCATGGGGGCACTGCCACGGTAGGGGGCGGAGACCAGATCGAGTTTGAACTTCTCACCCACCACTTTGACCAAAAACTCAGGCGTGGAGGCTGAGGCAGGAATTCCCACAGCGCCTTTGCCGCCTTGGGCTTTGACCCAAGCCACATAGTCGGTGAAGGATTTGGCAGGTGTGCCACCCGACACGGCATAGGCGTTGACAAAGATGGCAAAGCCCGCCACGGGTGCAAAGTCTTTCGTAGGCTCGTAGCCGGGGTTCTTGGCCACCAAGGGCAAGATGGAGATGGTGTGGTCGTGCGAGAGGAACAGCACCGTGCCATCGGCAGGTGCGGCTTTCAAGGCTTGCGCTGCAAGTTGTCCGCCTGCACCGGGTTTGTTCTCGACCACCACGGGCACGCCGAGTTCGTCTTTGAGTTTGTCAGCCAAGATGCGCGCGACTGCGTCTGTGCCGCCCCCAGGCGGGAAGCCCACCATCAGCTTGATAGGCTTGGTGTTTTGTGCCGCAGCCAAGCCACAGCTTAAAGCCAAGGCTAGGACGGCAAAGTGACGACGAGAAGGAAACATGGCAGAACTCCTAAGAAGTCAAGGTTGATTGGACGCAGCGGCGGGGGCTTCGCCGTCTGGATTTTGACTGTGGTCAGGCTCAGCGTTCATGTCTGGGTTCTGACCATACTCACCATCAGGTGAAGTTTTTCGGGCATCACGCTCGCGCAATTTTTCTTCTTTTTTCTTCTTCTTGGCTAATTCGCGTTGACGTTTTTCGTAGTTGTAGTTAGGGGTTGCCATATGCGCTTTCTTGAAGGGGTGAGTGGGTGCGGTTTAAGGCAAGAGGTCCAAAGCCCGCAGGTAAGCGGGGTGGGTCATCAGCGCGTCCCAAGCTAGCGGCGAAGTTGTGGGCAGCAGTGTGCGACGGCGTTGTTCGCTGGCGTCACTGGCGTGCCATTGGTTTTTGACAAGGCGTTCGGTCAAGCCTTCGAGCATTTCATCCACCGCATGGCCATCGCCCATGCTTTGGTTGCACAACAGCACCAGGTCGCAGCCGGCGTTGAGCGCAGCCACAGCGGCCTCAGCAAAACTGACCGAACGGCTACCGATACGGCGCGCGCCTTCCATCGACAAATCGTCGCTGAAGATGGCGCCGTTGAAATGGAGCTGTCCGCGCAAGATGTCTTGCAACCAACGCGGTGAGAAGCCTGCGGGCAGTGCATCGACCTTGGGGTAGATGACGTGGGCGGGCATCACACTGGTGAGTGTGGTGGTGAGCCATTGGTAAGGCAAGGCGCAGTCGCCCAGGATGGCTTTGAGGCTGCGCTTGTCGACAGGAATGTCCACATGCGAATCGGCTTTGACAAAGCCATGACCGGGAAAGTGTTTGCCGCAGTTGGCCATGCCCGCCAGCAACAAACCATGCATGACGCATTTGGCCAAGGCGGTGGCCACGCGTGGGTCGCGGTGGAAGGAACGGTCGCCAATCACACCGCTTTCGCCGTGGTCGAGGTCAAGCACGGGGGTGAAGCTGAAGTCCACACCACACGCACGCAGCTCGCTGGCCAACACATAGCCGCTGGCGGTGGCGGCGTCCATCGCCGCCATGGCGCCGCTGCTGGGCTGCTTGTTTTTGTCTGTCATCCACAGCTCGCCCAAGGCACGCATGGGCGGGATGTGGGTGAAACCATCGGTGCGAAAGCGTTGCACGCGCCCGCCTTCGTGGTCGACACAAATGAGCAAGTCGTCACGCACGGCCTTGATGTCGGCGCACAGCTGGGTGAGCTGCTGGCGGTTGGCCCAGTTGCGGCCAAACAAAATGACACCGCCAGTGAGCGGGTGCTGCAAACGCGTGCGGTCTGCCGCGGTGAGCTGGGTGCCTGCGATGTCAAGGATGAGGGGGGCGTGGTGAGACATAAATCAGTTGTTTGTATCCGCCGTTTTTTCCACCACCACGTAGCTGGTGGCGTAGTCGGACTCGTCGCTCACGCTGACGTGGGCGCTCAAGCCTTTGGCTTCAAACCATGCTTTGAGCACGCCATGCAGCACAAGGGTGGGCTGACCGCTGGGCAGCTTGGCCACTTCGCACAAGCGCCAACTCATGGGTATGCGCATGCCCAACCCAATGGCTTTGCTAAAGGCTTCTTTGGCCGAAAAGCGTGTGGCCACATAACGCACACCGCGCTCGGGCCAACGCTCGCTGCGGGCGCAGTAGGTTTGCAGCTCGTGGTCGCTCAGCACTTTTTGCGCAAAGCGTTCGCCATGGCGTTCAAGGGACGCACGGATGCGGCGAATGTCGCAAATGTCGGTGCCGATGCCGTAAATCATGCGTTGCCTTAGGCCTGCGGCATGCACGCGTTGTACGCGCGAATAGTTTGGGTGTAACCCATCTCTAGCGCGTCGGCAATCAGGGCGTGGCCAATCGACACCTCTTGCACACCGGGCACGGTGGTGAGGAAGGTGTGCAGGTTGTCGCGGTTCAAGTCGTGGCCCGCGTTGATGCCAAGGCTCACCGCCAAAGCGGCTTCGGCGGTGGCTTTGAAGGCGGCCAAAGTTGAAGCTTGCTTGGGTGAGCCATAAGCTGAGGCATAGGTCTCGGTGTAGAGCTCTACGCGGTCAGCGCCCACGGCTTTGGCAGCGGCCATCGCCTCGGGAATCGGGTCCATGAAGAGGCTCACGCGCGCACCAAGGGCTTTGGCCTCATCAATGAGCGGTTTCAAGCGCTCAGCGTCTTGCGGGAAGTTCCAGCCGTGGTCGCTGGTGAACTGGCCTTCGCTGTCTGGCACAAAGGTCACTTGATGGGGGCGCACCTCGCGCACAAAGTCCATCAGGTTGTGAAAGGGATTGCCTTCGATGTTGAACTCACGGTCAGGCCAGGCCTTGAGCAAGGCAGCCAAGTCATGCACATCGCCAGCGCGGATGTGGCGCTCGTCGGGGCGTGGATGCACGGTGATGCCCGCAGCGCCTGCCTCTAGGCAGAGCGTGGCCGCGCGCGTGACGCTGGGGATGCCCAAGTGGCGCGTGTTGCGCACCAAGGCCACTTTGTTGAGGTTGACCGACAGAGCGGTTTTTGTGTGTTTGGACATGGCGTAAATCAAAGGGATTGCAGGTCAATCATCATCTGCCGCGTGCGCAGTGTTTTGACCCCGCAATGGTAGTGCAGCAAGGCGCGTAGCTGGCCCTGCAAGGCGTTGCGTTGCTCTGGGGGCATCTCGGCGCACAAACGCAGCGTGGCGGTGAAGGGCGCGTCGATGCTGAGGCTGTCGTACAACTGCAACCAGACGCCGCCCGCGAGGCCTGCGCGGTCTTGCGCGTGATGGGTGCGCAAACCGCCCTCGGCCACCAGCACATACAAAGCGTCGGGCTGTACTGCGCCTAAGGTGAGGGTTTGGATGTTGAGCTCAGGCAAGAAGCCAATGTCACGCAACAGCAGCAACTCAAACGCACGCAGCGCGGGGTTGATGGTGCCCTCGTGCCCCGAGGCCAGCACTTGCACCACTTGGCGATAAAGGTCAAACAAACTGGGGTGCGGGTCGTCACGCGCCAATAGGCGCAGCAGCAACTCGTTGATGTAGTAGCCAGACAGCAGCGCCTCACCCGTGGGCATGATGTGGCCGCCCACCCATTCAGCGCCTTTCAAGGTGCGAATTTCGGCATCGCCCGAATAGCTGACGTACAGCGGCTGCAAGGGCAGCAACACGGGGCGAAAGTTGGAGCTGGGTTTTTTGGCACCCTTGGCCACCAAAGCCACCCGACCGAAGTGGCGGGTGAAGGTTTCCAAGATCAAACTGGACTCGCTCCAGTCGTACCGGTGCAACACGAACGCAGGCTCGTCATGGATGCGGGGAATGCCCCGCGATATCGTGAAGGTGCTGGATTTACTCGTAGCCAAAGCTACGCACCCGCGCTGCATCGTCGGCCCAACCAGAGCGGACTTTGACCCATAGCTCTAAGAAGACTTTGGCGTCGAAGAGTTTTTCTAACTCGGTGCGCGACTCCATGCCCATGCGCTTCAAGCGCTCACCTTTGTCACCAATGACCATGGCTTTGTGGCCATCGCGCTCGACCACGATGGTGGCGGCAATGCGCACCAAGCGTTTGACGCCTTTGGTCTTGCCCTTTTCTTCTTCGAACTTGTCGATGATGACGGTCGAGGTGTAGGGCAATTCGTCGCCCGTCAAACGAAAGAGTTTTTCACGCACCATTTCGGCGGCCATGAATTTTTCGCTGCGGTCGGTGAGCTCGTCGGCGGCGTACATCCAAGCTTGTTCGGGCAGGTATTTTTCGCAAATGCCCAACAAGCGCTGCACGTCTTTGTCGTTCTTGGCCGACATGGGCACGATCTCGGAAAAGGGGTGTCGCTCTTGCATGGCTTGCAGCCACAGCATGATGTCGGCGCGATTTTTCATCGTGTCGAGTTTGTTGGCCAACAAGATGGTGGGGATGCCGTTGGCCAACAGTGACAACACCTTTTCGTCGGCTGGGGTGAAGCTGCCGGCCTCGACCACCAACAACACCAAGTCGACATCGCCGACCGCGCCTTGCACGGCTTTGTTGAGCGACTTGTTGAGGGCGTTGCCGTGGATGGTTTGAAAGCCGGGCGTATCCACAAACACAAACTGCGTCGCGCCTTGGGTGTGCATGCCTGTGATGCGGTGGCGCGTGGTTTGTGCTTTGCGTGAGGTGATGCTGATTTTTTGCCCCACCAAGGCGTTGAGCAAGGTGGACTTGCCCACGTTGGGCTTGCCGACGATGGCAATCAAGCCGCAGCGTTGGTCCGCAGGTGCGACCACGGCTTGGCTGGCGACAACACGGTTGCCTTTGCTGGCAGCCAGCATGGCGTCAATGTCTTGAAGGCTTTGTTCGTTGTTGGGAGGTTTAGTCATAGCGACTCTTTGATAAATTGGAGCATGGCTGCTGCGCCGGCTTGTTCTCCTGCGCGGCGCGAGCCACCAATGCCGCGCTCGCAGCGGGCCAGTTCTGGAACTTCACATTCCACATCAAAGGTTTGTTTGTGTGCCGCGCCCAAGGTGCCCACCACACGGTAGATGGGCAGTTTGAATTTACGTGCTTGCAACCATTCTTGCAGCTCGGTTTTGGCGTCTTTGCCAACGGCTTGCATCTCGGGGTTGACTTCGACCTTGGCAAAAATGCGTTGCACCAAGGCGTCGGCGGCGATGTAGCCCGCATCCAGGTAGACCGCGCCGAGAACAGCCTCTAGCGCATCCGCCAAGATGGAGGGTCGCTTTTGCCCACCCGACTGCATTTCGCCCTCGCCCAAGCGCAAGATGCCAGACAGCCCCAGCTCAACGGCCAAGTGATGCAAGGTGTCTTGTTTGACCAAGTTGGCACGCACGCGAGAGAGGTCGCCCTCCGGCAAGGTGTTGAGGCGCAGGTATAGCAAATTGGCAATGGCCAAATTGAGAACCGAGTCACCTAGGAACTCTAAGCGTTCATAGTGGTCGGTGCTGAAGCTTCGATGTGTCAGAGCCTGCGTGAGTAAGGCAGGGTTTTGAAACGTGTATTCCAAGCGTGCTTGAAGCGTCTCAAGGATTTGCTGTTGGGACGGGCTGTGAGGGGAGGAACGAGCGCGTGATGTCATTGAAATGCGCCAATGCGCGAGAGGCTGCCAAAGTTCATCCAGACAAAGAAGGCTTTGCCGACGATGTTTTTCTCTGGCACAAAGCCCCAGTAGCGCGAGTCGAGTGAGTTGTCGCGGTTGTCACCCATCATGAAGTAGTGGCCAGCAGGTACTTTGCAGGTCACGCCTTCGACGGTGTAGTGGCAGTTTTCTTTGAAGGCAAAGTCATCTGCGCCCGGCACGAAGGAGGGGCGGTCTTTGTCATTCAACAAGTGGTGGGTGCGCACACCTATCATCTCCGAAGGCTTACTACCCAAAGGGGGCTTTTCTTCAAACTGCGAGATGTAACGCATGCTGTCTTCTTCAAAGAAGTCGGCACGCGGCGCTTTGCTGACGGGTTGGCCGTTAATGGTGAGTTGCTTGTTCAAGTAAGCCACTTCGTCACCGGGCACGCCGACTACACGCTTGATGTAGTCCAAGCTGGGCTTGGGTGGGTAGCGAAAGACCATGACGTCACCGCGTTGCACGGGGTTGCCTTCGGTCAGCTTGATGTTGAGTACGGGCAAGCGCACACCGTAGTGGTATTTGTTGACCAAGATCAGGTCACCCACCAGCAAGGTGGGAATCATCGAACCCGAGGGAATTTTGAAGGGCTCAAACAGAAAAGAGCGCAGCACAAACACCACGGCGATGACGGGGAACAAACCAGCGGTCCAATCCAACCACCAAGGCTGCATGTAAAGCCGTTCTTTGGCTTGCGTCACATTCAGGTCGGTTTGGGTGATGCCTTGGGCATGCAACTCGGCGGTGCGTTGGTCGGCGTGGGCCTGCAATTGCTCAGCCGCTGCTTTGCGCTGGGGTAAGAAATAAAACTGTTCGGCCAACCAATAAATACCGGTCACCACGGTGGCCATGAACATGAGCAAAGCAAAGTTGCCCTCGATCATGCCCACGTACCAAAAACCGGCGTAGCCCACAAAGGCAGCCAGCACGAATGCGGTCAATGTAGCCATTAATCCTCCACCTGCAAGATGGCCAAGAAAGCTTCTTGCGGAACTTCGACCGAGCCAATTTGTTTCATGCGTTTTTTACCTGCTTTTTGCTTCTCAAGCAGTTTGCGTTTGCGACTGATGTCGCCACCATAGCATTTTGCCAGCACGTTCTTGCGCAAAGCCTTAATGGTTTCACGCGCGATGATGTTGGTACCAATCGCGGCTTGAATCACCACGTCAAACATTTGACGGCTGATGATCTCGCGCATCTTGGCCACCACGGCACGGCCACGGTAGGTGGCCTGTGTGCGGTGCACGATGATGGACAGGGCATCGACCTTCTCGCCGTTGAGCAAGATGTCGACCTTCACCACGTCAGACGCGCGGTACTCTTTGAACTCATAGTCCATCGAGGCGTAGCCACGAGAGACGGATTTGAGTTTGTCGAAGAAATCAAGCACGATCTCACCCAAAGGCATTTCATAGGTCAGCATGACTTGGCGGCCGTGGTAAGCCATGTTCATTTGCACACCACGTTTTTGGTTGGCCAGTGTCATCACAGCGCCCACGTAGTCTTGCGGCATATAAAGATGGACGGTGACGATGGGCTCGCGAATTTCATGCAGCTTGCCTTGGTCAGGCATCTTGGATGGGTTTTCCACCATTACCACTTCGGCGCCGGGCATGACCACTTGGTACACCACGCTGGGGGCGGTGGTGATGAGGTCTTGGTCAAACTCGCGCTCTAAGCGCTCTTGCACGATCTCCATGTGCAACAGGCCCAAGAAGCCGCAACGGAAACCAAAGCCCAAGGCTTGCGACACCTCTGGCTCGTATTGGAGCGAGGCATCGTTGAGCTTGAGTTTTTCCAGCGCGTCGCGCAGACCGTCGTATTGGTTGGCTTCAGTTGGGTATAAGCCCGCGAATACTTGGGGCTGAATTTCTTTAAACCCTGGTAAGGCTTGCTCGGCTGGGCCTAAGTTATTGGGCAGCTTCTTTTCCAAGGTGATGGTGTCACCCACCTTGGCAGCTTGCAGCTCTTTGATGCCCGCAATGATGTAGCCCACTTGGCCGGCTTCAAGCGACTGACGCGGTTCGTTGGCGGGCGTAAACACACCAAGGTTGTCGGCGTTGTAGACAGCCTCTGTGGCCATCATTTTGAAACGCTCGCCTTTGCCCAAACGGCCATCGACCACACGCACCAACATCACCACGCCGACGTAGCTGTCAAACCAGCTGTCAATGATCATTGCGCGCAAAGGTGCGTTGGGGTTGCCTTTGGGTGGGGGCACATGTGCCACCACGGCCTCTAAGATTTCGTCGATGCCCAAACCTGTTTTGGCAGAGCAAGGAATGGCGTCGGTGGCATCAATACCAATGACATCTTCAATTTCGGCTTTGGCATTCTCTGGGTCTGCGTTGGGCAAATCCATTTTGTTGAGCACCGGCAGCACCTCAACACCCAGGTCGAGTGCGGTGTAACAGTTGGCCACGGTTTGTGCTTCCACACCTTGACTGGCATCGACCACCAGCAACGCGCCTTCGCAGGCAGAGAGTGAACGCGACACCTCGTAAGAGAAGTCAACGTGGCCGGGTGTGTCGATCAAATTCAGGTTGTAGACCTGACCGTCGTTGGCTTTGTATTGCAGCGCAGCGGTCTGCGCTTTGATAGTTATCCCACGCTCTTTCTCGATGTCCATCGAGTCGAGAACTTGCGCTTGCATGTCACGCTCTTCAAGTCCTCCGCAACGCTGAATCAAACGATCTGCCAGCGTAGATTTGCCATGATCGATGTGGGCAATGATTGAAAAGTTTCTGATGTTGTTCATCAACAGGGGCACTTAAGTGATTGAATTCAAAGGGAGAGCGCCATGAAAAAAGGGCGCGTCATGTGCTGACGCGCCCAGAACCAACAAGCAATGACAACTGCATAAGTTGGGAGTTCATTGTAGGCAAAACCCCCGATTTGCACAGCGGTCTCAACTCAACCGAGGCCTCGTTGCGGGTTTGCAACATAAATTTATCCACAGCTTATTAACATTTTGACAGAGGGGTTTTGGAGCAACTTGTGGGTGAACTGTGGATCACCTGTGGGGTCAGTCAGTCAATCCCGTATCGTGGAGTTTTGGGCTTGCGATATATCGCAAAGACGCATTCAGCCCCTCAATTCTATACAAAAAGGGCTTGAACACTTTATTTAAGTTTGCGAGTACTAACTTAAAAAGTATTTTTTGAGTCTCAAAAAAATTAAGAACTCCTCGCCATTCCCGACTCCAGCCTAGGGGTTTAACGCGCAGGTCGAATGACTGTGTATTGGGCCCATTCACCTCGGCGAATTAACAGGCTGACGGACTTGCTGCGATCGAGCTTGGCTATCAGAGCCTCCAAGGTCTGCACATTGGGCGTTTCAATGTTGGCTAAAGCCAAGATCACATCGCCTTCTTGAATGCCAGCACGTGCTGCGGGCTCTGCCACCGCATCCACGCGCACCCCTCCACGCAATTTCAGTTCTTTCTTTTGCGCATCCGTCAGTTCGCTCACCGTCAATCCGAGCACCTTCGTGACCAGACCCGCTGCTTGCGCCTTCTCTGGGGCGGATGCCTTTTTGACAGGCTTATCCGCTTCAAACTCCCCCACGGTGATTTGCATGTCTTTCACATTGCCACGGCGCCAGACTTGAATGGCGCTGCGTGTGCCTGGCTTGGTGCGGCCGACCATGCGTGGTAAGTCACTGGACTTGTCAATGATTTTTCCTTCGAACTTCAAGATGATGTCACCTGGCTCCAAGCCCGCTGTTTCAGCGGGCGAGCCTTGCTCCACACCACGCACCAAGGCACCTTGGTTTTTGGAGAGCCCCAACGATTCAGCCACATCTTTGCTGACCTGATCAATCTGCACGCCCAAGCGACCCCGTTGCACTTTGCCTGTCGCACGCAGCTGCTCACTGACACGCACAGCTTCGTCAATCGGAATGGCGAAGGAGATGCCCATAAAACCACCGGAGCGCGAATAGATTTGGCTATTGATCCCAACCACCTCACCGCGCATGTTGATAAGCGGTCCACCCGAGTTACCGGGGTTGATGGCCACATCGGTTTGGATGAAGGACAGGTAATCCCCCGTGTCACGTTGCTTGGCGCTGACGATACCCGCAGTCACTGTGTTTTCCAAACCAAAGGGGGAGCCAATGGCCATCACCCACTCCCCTACTTTGAGGCGCGCGACATCACCAATCTTTACTGCGGGTAAGCCTGCGGCTTCGATCTTGACCACGGCCACATCGGTGCGTTTGTCGAGGCCAATGAGACGGGCTTTGAACTCGCGTTTGTCGGGCAACGTGACCAAGACTTGTTCAGCTCCCTCCACCACATGAGCGTTGGTCATCACGTAGCCATCGGCTGACAAGATGAAACCAGACCCGACACCTTTAGGCTGAGCCTCTTCTGCTTGGCCACGGTTCGGGCGCTGCTGACGGGGGGCATTGGGATTGTTTGGCGTTGGCATGGGCACACCAAAGAAACGACGGAAGAACTCTTGCATTTCCGCATCAGGCTCATTGCCTTGCACTTCACGCAGGGCTGCTTTCTCTAGCGTCCTGATATTCACTACAGACGGCCCTACCTGCTCGACCAACTCCGTGAAGTCAGGTAAGCCACGTACCCCCTGCACAGTCGCCACTTGTGCGCTAACAGGCTGAACCAGAGACACGCCGAGACCTGTGACCCATATCGAGGTGCACAAGAGTCCAACCGAGAGCGAACGTTTGAATACCACTGGATGTGCCATATTTCTTCCTTCAATTCATTTCAGAGTGCTGGTACACAGCGCGACGTAAGTCTTGCCAGCGCCCACGTGCGTGTTCTGCGCCGAACCAAAGCCAAATGGGTTTGGCATGCAGTGTGTCAGATGTGGGCTGCCAGCGCAAAAGCAAGGCCTGCTGGACGTCCAATGCAACCTGTAAGACACCCAACGCATCTTCTAAATCACCACCACGGTCGTGCAAGCACCAGACTTGACCATTCCAACTCAAAGTCCCTCTGTGCTGCAAGGATTTCCACCCCCACACCGAGGCCACCAGCGCACACAAAACACCCAGAATCATTGCGCCACCCAGCGTTTGCTGAGACAACCACACCCCCAAGACCAAGCAAGCACCAAGCAACAAGCCTGCAAAGCAAGTACGCTGAAAAGCACAACGCCCCACCGGATATGAAACCGATGGAGCGTTGTGCATGTCGAAAGCCCTTAGACCCGTTTAAAAACTAACGCGCCGTTGGTGCCGCCAAATCCGAAGTTGTTTTTGAGGGCCACATCAATCTTCATGTCACGCGCGGTGTTGGCGCAGTAGTCCAAGTCACACTCGGGGTCTTGATTAAAGATGTTGATGGTGGGTGGGCTTTTTTGGTTGTGAATAGCCAACACGGTGAACACACTTTCAATGCCACCGGCACCGCCCAACAAATGGCCAGTCATAGATTTGGTCGAGTTGACCACGGTCTTCTTGGCGTGATCGCCCAAGGCGGCTTTGATCGCATTGGTCTCGTTGACATCACCCAGCGGCGTTGATGTGCCGTGCGCGTTCAAGTAATCGACTTGATCGGGGTTCACACCTGCATTCTTGAGTGCGCTGAGCATGGCGCGGCGTGGGCCGTCCATGTTGGGCGCAGTCATGTGACCCGCATCGGCACTCAAGCCATAGCCACCCAACTCTGCATAAATCTTGGCGCCCCGTTTTTTGGCGTGCTCGTACTCTTCGAGCACCAAAACGCCAGCACCTTCGCCCAACACAAAACCATCGCGGTCGCGATCCCAAGGGCGCGAAGCGGTCGCAGGATCGTCATTGCGCGTTGACAGTGCACGCATGGCAGCAAAGCCCCCCACCCCCAAAGGGGACATGCAACACTCAGCGCCGCCAGCAATCATCACGTCGGCATCGCCGTACTCAATGTGGCGCCCCGCTTCGCCGATGCTGTGCAGGCCTGTGGTGCAGGCTGTGACTACGGCCAAGTTCGGGCCTTTGAAGCCGTAGCGCATGGACACGTGACCAGAGATCATGTTGATGATGGACGCTGGCACAAAGAAGGGAGAAATTCGACGTGGACCTTTGGCCAACAGCTCGCTGTGCATGTTTTCTATGAGTGGCAAGCCGCCAATGCCAGAGCCAATCACGACACCAATACGCGTCGCTTCTTCTGCGCTCAGAGCTTCACCCGTGATTAAGCCTGAGTCTTGAACCGCTTGCATCGCCGCTGCAATGCCGTAGTGAATGAACTTGTCCATGGCACGCGCTTCTTTCGGGGCGATGTATGGGTCAAGGTCTAAATCTTTCACTTCACCAGCGAAATGGCAATTGATTGCGGACGCATCAAAACGAGTGATGTTCGCAATGCCAGACTTACCAGCTAAAAGATTGGCCCAAGCGTCAGCCACCGTGTTACCCACGGGGCTGATACAGCCTAGGCCGGTCACGACGACGCGACGACGGCTCATGCGGTGTTCCTAGCAGTTAGGCTTTTTTGTGGGTCAACGCGTAGTCAATCGCGTTTTGCACGGTGTTGATTTTTTCGGCATCCTCGTCTGGGATTTCAATACCAAACTCGTCTTCCAATGCCATCACCAATTCCACTGTGTCCAAGGAGTCGGCACCCAGATCAGCCACGAAGGCTTTTTCGTTGGTGACTTGAGACTCTTCAACGCCGAGTTGCTCCGCAATGATTTTTTTGACACGTGTTTCGATATCGCTCATGGATTCCCTCTAAGGGTTGTGAATAAGACTGTGATTTTAACCGGATGGCCCAACCGTAGTAATTCTGCTTGGATTCTTTTCGAATTCTGGCCTTCACAGGCCACCGAATACCCCATGCGCGAGCGCAATCTCTCCCCGGATGGTTTTGATTTTTCGGGCCCTCTTTCCGCACTCTGATTTCCTTCGTTTTTTGCTCGCCTTGGCTCGTCCATTGACGCTTCTCAGGAGGTCGGCGTGGAGCTGAACTGGGGGGGGGGGTCAGCAGCCTGTTAACCAAGCGGTCGCGCTAGGCAGGGCTACAGAGCTTGCTCAGTTCAGAAATAGTGCTGCTATTCATGGGCGTTCTTTATTTCGCCCAAGTGTCCTTGAGCCCCGTGATTTTGTTAAACACCAATTTCCCCTGCGCATGGTCCACGCGATCGGTCACAAAGTAGCCGTGACGTTCAAACTGAAAGTGCGCACCAGCGGGCACGTGGGCCAGTGACGGCTCCACATACGCGGTCACCACTTTCAGGCTGTCGGGGTTGAGGGCTGTCAAGAAGTCTTTGCCACCTGCGTCGGGCTGTGCGTCGGTGAACAAGCGGTCATACAGGCGCACTTCGGCTTCAAGGCCGTCGTTCACGCCCACCCAAGTGATAGCGGCGCTGGCCTTGACGGTGGCGCTGCCGGGTGTGCCGCTCTTGGTGTCGGGGATGACAATGGCAAGTACCTCGGTTACCACACCATCTACATCTTTCGTGCAGCCCGTGCATTCAATCACGTAGCCGCCTTTGAGGCGCACCTTATTGCCAGGGTAGAGACGTTTGTAGCCTTTGGGTGGAACTTCGGCGAAGTCGTCACGCTCAATCCACACTTCTTTGCCTATTTTGAAATGGCGCGTGGACACTTCAAGGCCTTCGACATGGCCTTGAGAAGCACCTTGCGGTGCTGGCGGCAACGCAGGCTGCGTGCAGGGCTCTAAGTGGCCCGCACCCATCACATCATCCCAGTTGGTGAGCACGAGTTTGACGGGGTACAGCACGGCCATGGCGCGGTGTGCGGTGTTTTCTAGGCTTTCGCGCAAGCAGCCTTCGAGGGCGCTGTAGTCAATCCAGCTGTCGCTCTTGGTCACGCCAATGCGTTCGGCAAACAGTTGCAGGCTCTCGGGTGTGTAGCCACGACGGCGCAGGCCCACGATGGTGGGCATGCGTGGGTCGTCCCAACCGCTCACTTTGCCCTCGTTCACCAATTGCGCGAGTTTGCGTTTGCTGGTGATGACGTAGGTGAGGTTGAGGCGCGAGAACTCGTATTGCTTCGGACTGGGTGCAGCCAACAGGCCGCACTCGCACAGGCGCTCCAGCAGCCAGTCGTAAAACGGGCGCTGGTCTTCAAACTCCAGCGTGCAAATGCTGTGTGTGATTTGCTCCAGCGCGTCTTCGATGGGATGCGCAAAGGTGTACATCGGGTAGATGCACCATTGGTCGCCCGTGTTGTGGTGTGTGGCGCGGCGAATGCGGTAGATGGCGGGGTCGCGCAGGTTGATGTTGGGCGAGGCCATGTCAATCTTGGCGCGTAGCACGGCGGCACCGTCGGCCAACTTGCCGTCACGCATCTCGCGAAAGCGTGCGAGGTTTTCAGCAGCGCTGCGAGAACGGAAAGGGCTGTCCACACCGGGCTTAGAAAAGTCACCACGGTTGACGCGCATTTCTTCTGGGGTTTGCTCATCCACATAGGCGTGATCCGCTTCAATCAAGGCCTCGGCGGCGCGGTACATGAAGTCGAAGTAGTCGCTGGCTTGGTAGGCTTTGCTAGTTCCGGGTGTTTGGCCGAGTTGGCTCCAGTCAAAGCCCAGCCACTGCACCGCATCGATGATGGCGTTGACGTATTCGGTGTCTTCTTTTTCGGGGTTGGTGTCGTCAAAGCGCAGATGGCACACGCCACCGTAGTCGCGCGCGAGGCCGAAGTTGATGCAAATGCTTTTGGCATGGCCCACATGCAAGTAGCCGTTGGGCTCGGGTGGGAAACGGGTGCGAATCTTGGCTGGGTCTGGAGCGCCTGCTGAGTGATGCGCTGCGTCACCGGGGCTGCCCGCCCAGCGGCGGCTGGCGTAAGTGCCTTGGGCCAAATCGTTTTCGATGATTTGGCGCAAAAAGTTGCTGGGCTTGTGGTCTTGTTCTGTCGCGGGGGTGGCGGGTTTCGTCATGCCGTGATTTTAGGCGGCACGCAGGCCGGAATCAGAGCCAGCCTAGCCATTCATGCCAAATCAATTGGCCCAAATAGCGCGTGGGCAACAGCGTGAATGCACCAGCCACCAACATCAGCGTGGTCCACGCATAGCCCAGTGCGCGGTGCAGCCACGGTCTGATGTGTTTTCCCAAACGAGTCCAAAGCACAACGGGGCCAATGACCAAAGCAGCGATGGCTGCGCTCATATGGATGGCGATGATAGGTGTGAGTTGCATCTTAGATTTTTCGACCCAAACGTTTTTCGACTTCTTTCTTTTCCCAATCTGCGCCAAATGGGCTGAAACGCTCGAACACGCGCAAGCCATGAAACAGAACGCCAATGCCCCAGCCCATCGCCACCCAACCCACCCACAAGTACTGCGGGCGTGTCCAGAGATTAATGCCTAGGGAAGGTCTGCACAACGCATGAATTTGTAGCGTGACTTGTTACGGACTTCACGATGTGCAATTGTGTGCGTCGATAGCACGATTTTTCGGCGTAAGAGACCCATTTCGTCATCCCACCTTTGCCCTCAGGCCCCT
>NZ_JAVKLW010000064.1:0-4161 GCF_031538885.1 Limnohabitans sp. | reverse complement strand
GTCAGACAAGCGTCTGTTCGCCGCCGACAGCGCCAAATGGCAGGCCTCTGCCCCCTTGGTGATGCTGCCGCTTTGCGCCACCGCGCAAAAGAGGCGAAGGGTGACAAAGTCGAAGCGGCTGAGGTTGAAGCTTTTTTTCATGGCCTTATTTTTACCCTTCGCGAAACGCGAAGGCCACCCGATGAAATAGCAATTCCGTGTGACACGGATTGTTTTTATAGTCCCGCCATGTTTAATGGATTCCTTTGCAAACCATGAGTGCCTTGACTGGACTGAAAGTGGTCGAACTCGGCCAACTGATCGCGGGCCCCTTTGCGGCCAAAACACTGGCGGACTTCGGCGCCGATGTGGTGAAAATTGAAACCCCGAAGACGGGCGACCCGCTGCGCAAGTGGCGCTTGCTCAAAGACGGCACCTCTGTGTGGTGGCAAGTGCAGTCGCGCAACAAACGCTCGGTGGCGCTGGACCTGAAAGACCCTGCCGCACAAGACATCGTGCGCCAACTCGTCAAAGACGCGGATGTGCTGATTGAAAACTTTCGCCCTGGTGCGATGGAGGGCTGGGGCCTCGGGCCTGACGAACTGCTGGCTCTCAACCCACGCCTGATCATGCTGCGCATCAGCGGCTATGGGCAGACGGGGCCCTACCGTGACAAGCTCGGCTTTGGCGTGGTGGCCGAGGCCATGAGTGGTTTGCGCCACCTCACCGCCGAGCCGGGGCGTGTGCCGGTGCGGGTGGGCGTGAGCATTGGCGACACACTGGCTTCGCTGCACGGCGTGATGGGTATTTTGATGGCGCTGCATGAGCGTCAAACTAGCGGCCAAGGCCAAGTGATTGATGTGGCTTTGTACGAAGCGGTCTTCAACTGTATGGAGAGTTTGTTGCCCGAGTACAGCGCGTTTGGCGCCGTGCGCGAAGCCGCTGGCAGCGCCTTGCCCGGCATTGCGCCCAGCAACGCCTACCGCTGCATGGACGATGGCTATGTGCTGATTGCGGGCAATGGCGACAGCATTTTCAAACGCCTCATGCATACCCTCGGGCGTGATGACTTAGGGAACGACCCCGCACTCACCGACAACGCGGGCCGCGTCAAGCGTGTGGCCGAGATCGATGCAGCCATTGGCACTTGGACAGCGCAGCACACGGTAGAACAAGTGTTGGACGCTTTGGATGCAGCAGCTGTGCCCGCAGGCCGCATCTACACCGTGGCCGACATTGCGGCAGACCCGCATTACCAAGCGCGCGGCATGATTCAACAGGTGCAGATGGACGATGGCACCTCGTTGGCCGTGCCCGGCATCATCCCCAAACTCTCTCGCACCCCCGGCAGTCACCGCCGCAATGCGCCCACCATTGGGCAAGACACGGATGCGGTGTTGAACGAGATAGGTTTGACCGCTGCACAAATTCAAGCACTGAAAGACAAAGGTATCGTCGCATGACACGTATTTATTTCAACGAAGTCGTCACGCGTGATGGCTTTCAAATCGAGCCCGAGTTCATCGCCACCGATGACAAAATCGCGCTCATTGATGCGCTCAGTCAGTGTGGCTACGCCAAGATCGAGGCCACATCGTTCACCTCGCCCAAAGCCATTCCGATGCTGCGCGACGCCGCAGAAGTGATGGGCCGCATCACCCGAGTGCCCGGCGTGGAATACACCGTGCTGGTACCCAATTTGCGTGGTGCTGAACGCGCCATGGAGTCGCGTGCCGATGAGTTGAACTTGGTCATGTCGACCTCTGAAACGCACAACCTTGCCAATTTGCGCATGACTCGCGCTAAGAGTTTTGCCGCCTTAGAAGCCGTGATCCGGCATGTGGATGGCCGCACACCTATCCATGTGTCGCTGTCGACTTGCTTTGGTTGTCCTATGGAGGGCGAGGTTCCCGTGGCCGCTGTGCAGCATTTTGCGCAACGCTTTGCCGACTTAGGTGTGTGTGGCCTCGCGATTTGCGACAACCCGACATACGCAACAAAGCGGAAGACTCAGGTACGTCGGTTGAAGCCTTCACACCCGCGCAGCTAGGCGAGTTCACGCGCAAAGAACTCGACTACTGGGGCGGGGGGGGTGATCAAGTCGGCCAAGATCACCGCAGATTGAGGGCCCGCAACAGCCGCTGCGCGCTGTCTCAGGGGGGAGCGAATTGCTCGGTGCCCACAATGCCAATCTTTGTCAGGCCTTGGCGCTGGGCGCTGGCCAACACGCCCGCCACGGCTTCGTACTTGGCTTTGCCTTGGGCTTTGATATGCAGCTCGGGTTGTGGTTCTTGGGCTTTGGCTTCTAGCAACCGTGCATCGAGTGCGGCACGGTCAGGTAAGGGCTTGCCGTTCCAGTTGACCACGTTGCGTGCATCGACTTCGATGCGCACGACATTTGGTTTTTTCTGGGGTGGTGGGCTGCCTGCTGGCATGTCGAGGTTGATCGAGTGCAGTTGCACAGGGATGGTGATGATGAGCATGATGAGCAAGACCAGCATTACGTCAATCAACGGCGTGGTGTTGATGTCCATCATCACCTCGGGTTCGTCTTGGCTCTGGGTCAAGGAAGACAGGTTCATTGCCATGCTCAGTTCCCTTGCGGCGAAGCCGTGGATTGCCCCTGCGGGTCGGTGACGAACCTTACCTTGGTCAAGCCTGCCACTTGCGCGGCATAGAGCACGCGGCCCACGGCTTCAAAGTCGGTCTTGGCGTCGCCGCGAATTTGCACTTCAGGCTGCGGCGTTTTTTCGGCAAAGGTTTGCAGTTGCTTGATCAGGTCGGCGTTGCTGCGCATCGGTGCGTCATACAAATACACTTGGCCTTGCGCGTTGACCGACAAGATGATGTTGTCGGGTTTGGTTTCGCGGGGCTGCTGCACCTCGTGTGGCAGTTCCACTTTGACCGAGGTGGTGACCACGGGAATTGTGATGAGAAAGATGATGAGCAGCACCAACATCACGTCCACCAAGGGTGTGGTGTTGATGGTGGTCAACAAACCATCGTCGCCCTCGCTGGGGCCTAGGTGCATGGCCATGGGTTACTTGGCGTCCGAGTCCGATGCCGCAGAGCCCAGCAACACAGCGTGCAAGTCGGCGCCGAAGGCGTGGACTTCTTCCATCGCCACTTTGTTGCGACGCACCAACCAGTTGTAGCCCAACACCGCAGGCACCGCCACAGCCAAGCCAATGGCCGTCATGATGAGCGATTCACCCACGGGGCCAGCCACTTTGTCGATACTGGCTTGGCCTGACATGCCAATCTTCACCAGTGCGTTGTAAATGCCCCAGACCGTGCCGAACAAACCCACGAACGGTGCGGTCGAGCCCACGGTGGCGAGCACCGCCAAACCGTCTTGCATGCGGCTTTGCACATGGTTCATGGCACGCTGGATGCTCATGGTGACCCAATCGTTGAAGTTGATGTTGCCCAACAAGCCGGTGTGCTTGCCTGCGCTTTCCAAACCTTTTTCGGCGATGAAGCGAAAGGGACCGTCTGTCTCTAAACCATCCGTACCTTGGCGCACATTGCCTGCATTCCAAAAATTGTCTTGCGCGATTTTGGCGTAGCGCATGACGCGGTTTTGTTCGGCCAACTTGGTGAAGATGACGTACCAACTGCCCATGCTCATGATGACCAAAATGAGTAACGTGGCTTTGGCCACCCCATCGCCTTGCGCCCACAGGGCCGACAAGCCGTAGGGGTTGTCCAAGGCTTCTTCGGCCATGGCGCTGGCGCTGAACATCAGCGTGATGAGCGCCGTAGCGGCGCGTGTGAGAGTGTGTGTGGGGTACATGCTTTTCCTTTGGTAGGTGTGGTGCTTATTCCAAGCGCCATTTGTAGGTGATGCTGGCCCAGCTTTGCTCAGGCTTGCCGTCCACCGTGCCTGGGCGGAACTGGCATTTGGACAAAGCGTTGCGTGCGGCTTCGTCTAATCGGGTGAAGCCAGATGTTTTTTCAATCTCGGCTTGCAGCACACGGCCATCCACGCCAATCAAAAACTTCACCGTTACGGAGCCTTCTTCCTCCATGCGGCGTGAGGCGCTGGGGTAATCGGGCTTTGCGCAGTGCGCCCCGGGTTGGACGACGGCGCCTGTGCGAATGGCGGGGGCTGCTGGTGCCGCTGCCGCGGGGGGCGTTGGCGCTTGATTGACGGCTGTGGCAGGGGCGTTGGGGGCAGGC
>NZ_JAVKLW010000063.1:0-15753 GCF_031538885.1 Limnohabitans sp. | reverse complement strand
TTTGGTATCGTTCTTCTCGGCTGAGGTGCTTGTACATTGGGCAACTTCGACTTGGCGGTTAAAGCGGCCATGATGCTCTCGCATCCTCAGCCACCTATAACCAGTTCATCTTTGTTGCACTTCGTCCTTGAATCCGCCCTCTTCATTTGGCCAAACCTATGACCCCTAACCTTTGGCCCACTTGCGGCTACACCTTGCTGGCTCACAATGAGGCGGGGCACTTGATCGTCACAGACGACTTTTTGCGCTTTTTGTTAGAGCGTCCTGAATTGGCGCCCATTGCGGTCTCTTGCGATGCCGAAGTGGCCTTGCACCATAGCTTGGTCGAGCAACCGCGCCGCGATGTGTCGCCACAAGAACTGGCGCAGTTACACGACAAAGATGCGGCCGACAACTACGCCGTGTGGCTACGCTTTCGCCAGCGCATCACCACGCTGCCCACGCTAGAGGCCAGCTACCTTGCTTTGTTCCAAGGTGAGGGCGTGGATGTGCCGCCGCTGTTGGTGCAACACATCACGCACATTTTGTTGCGTCATGTGTTGGGCGAAGCGCCCACGGCCATGCAGGCGCGTGCTGCCGAGATGCTGATGCACACCCAAAAAATAACGGTACTGGAAGACGGCGCAGTGATGGCGGCTGATGATGAGACGGTGGAACGCCACGCCACACAAAGCGGCTTTGGTTCGATTGGTGAACTACTTAAACAAGGCGGCATCATGTTGCGCAGCGTGGACTTGGATGTGCTCAACGAGGACAACCAAGAGGCCTATTGGCCCCGCAGTGAGAGTTTTGACTGGGTGGTGAGCCTCAACCGTGGCCAACCTGCGCTGAACGCACTGTGCGAGGTGATGACCCAGTGGGTGCAGCATTTCTTAGGTGTGCAGGTGCGCATTCAAACCGAGCGCGAAATCAATGATGACCACTGGGTGTGGCATGTGGGCTTGGATGCGCAAGCTAGCGGCGTGTTGAACGACCTCTATCAAGGCAAGGACGTAGACGCTGAGCGTATGGAGCGCTTGTTGTGTTTGTTCAAGCTAGAGTTTGTCGAGCCCAGCGACATGTTGGCCGAGGTGCGGGGCAAACCTGTGTACTTGGCCATGGCGGTGGATGCGAACCAGCGCTTGAAACTTAAGCCGCAAAATTTGCTGCTCAATTTACCGCTGGCGAAGCGGTCTTAATGCCGCTGTACCGCTTGCTCTAGCGGTACAGCGGCGTGCTTAGCGTCCTATGGCGCGAATGCGCTCTATCTCGGACCAGGCACCCGCCAGTTCAAACTGCGCAGTAATTAACTCGTTGCGTGCGGCGCGATAGACGCGCTGTGCATCCATCACATCAAGAAAGTTTTTTTCGCCTGCTTTGTAGGCAACTTCGGCAATGCGCAACGCATCTGCCGCATGACGCACGATGCCGCCCTCAAGCGCGACCACTTGTGCGTTGGCAATGTCGTATTGCTGATAGGCCGCTTCTAACGATTGCACCAACGAGAACTCCTGGTATGCCAGTTCGTTGTCGGATTGCGAGAGCTTGGCAGCTGCTTCGCCCACTGGGCCACCACGCCAGTCCCACAAGGGCACGGTCATGGCGAGGCCTACACGTTTGCTACGCCAATCTGGGTCGAGGTCTTGGTCAGCACGCAAAGCAAATTTAGGAAAGCGCAAGGCTTTTTCTTCACTCAGCTTGCGATCAAACTGTTGGCGCTGGGCGCGCGTACGTTGCAATTCGGGATTGTTCCTCATCACCTCGTCACGCACTTCGTTGAGTGGGGCAGGGGGTGCAAACACGTGGGGCTGCTCTTGGACTTGAAAGCTTTCTGGCAATTGAATGCCAACCAAGGCACGCAAAGCGCCTCGTGCTTGACGCACGCGCAAAACGGCGGACTCGTGCATTTTTTGTGCGTTGAGCATTTCTGCGTTGGCTTTGACGAGTTCAAAGCGCGCCTTTTCGCCCGTTTCTACTTGCAAGGCAACGCGTTTTTGGATGTCCTCGATCAACAACGCATCTTCGCGGGCTGCACTGTTTTCGGCCACGCGGCGCACGAGGTCGTAATAACGCAAGCGCAGTTGGGCGCGCATGTCTGACTTGAACGCCTGCTCATTGGCTTGCGCGGCGTTGTAGCCTGCCATCGCGCCATCCACGCGAGGGAAGCGGTGCCAGGGCATGTCCAAGTCTTGGGTGATGCTGATGGTTTTGAGGTTGCCGTTGGGCTGTGCGTTGTCTACGCGCGGTTTGCGTGTGCCGTTCATCACCTCAATCTGAGGGTTAGGTACGGTGCGTGCTGTATCGATAGCTGCACGCGCGGCTTCGGTGGCGTTGGCCGCTGCACGCAATGCGGGGCTTTTGCTGAGCATCAAGTCTTCGAGTTCGGGCAAGCTCAGCTTTTGCGGGGCTTGCGCCCACGTGCTGGATGCAGCAACCAAACTTAGCAAGGCGATGATGGCAATAGTCTTTATGTTCAGGCGTAGCAAACGGGGCATCTCAGATGGTGTGCGTGAAAGGGCGAACCTATTGTCGTTGAAAAAATTTTGGCTGAGTTGTGTGAAGTTATGTAATGCAGCGGCGCTGTATACAAGTACGCCAAAGTCGTTACGTAAAATGCTGTTTTTGGAGCTATCACTATGCGCCTTCTCGGCAAAGCCCTCACCTTCGACGATGTGTTGTTGGTGCCCGCCTTCTCCCAAGTCCTCCCCAAGGACGCTTCTCTCGCGACCCAATTCACCCGCAACATCCGTCTGAACTTACCTTTGGTCTCTGCGGCCATGGACACCGTGACGGAAGCGCGTTTGGCCATTGCCATTGCGCAAGAGGGTGGCATTGGCATCGTGCACAAAAACCTCACGGCGAAAGAGCAAGCGGCGCAAGTGGCCAAGGTCAAGCGCTATGAGTCCGGTGTGCTGCGCGACCCTGTGGTCATCACGCCTGAGACCACGGTGCGCCAAGTCATGGCCTTGTCGGAAGAACTGGGCGTGTCTGGCTTTCCCGTCTGTGATGGAGGTAAAGTGGTGGGCATCGTCACGGGTCGTGACTTGCGATTTGAGAATCGCTATGACCAGCGCGTGAGCGAAATCATGACCCCGCGCGAACGCTTGGTCACCGTGCCTGAAGGCACCACGCCTGAGCAAGCCAAGCACTTGCTGAACAAACATAAGCTCGAACGCTTGTTGGTGGTCAATGATGCGTTTGAGCTCAAGGGCTTGATCACGGTCAAAGACATCACCAAACAACTCAATTTCCCCAACGCAGCGCGCGATGCCGCAGGCAAGCTGCGCGTAGGCGCGGCTGTGGGCGTGGGCGAGGGCACCGAAGAACGCGTGGAAGCGCTGTCTCGTGCCGGCGTAGACGCCATCGTGGTGGACACCGCACACGGCCACAGCAAGGGCGTGATCGATCGCGTGCGCTGGGTCAAGCAAAACTACCCACACATTGAAGTGATTGGTGGCAATATCGCCACCGGCGCTGCGGCTTTGGCCTTGGTGGAGGCCGGTGCAGACGGCGTGAAAGTTGGCATTGGCCCAGGCTCCATCTGTACCACCCGCATCGTAGCGGGTGTAGGCGTGCCTCAAATCATGGCGGTGGACAGCGTGGCCACAGCCCTCAAGGGCACAGGCGTGCCACTCATCGCGGACGGTGGTATCCGCTACAGCGGCGACATCGCCAAAGCCATCGCCGCAGGCGCTGGCACGGTGATGATGGGCGGCATGTTTGCGGGGACGGAAGAGGCACCGGGCGAAATCGTGTTATTCCAAGGCCGTAGCTATAAGAGCTATCGCGGCATGGGCTCTATCGGCGCCATGCAGCAGGGCAGTGCAGACCGCTATTTCCAAGAGTCCAGCACGGGCAACCCCAACGCAGACAAGTTGGTGCCTGAAGGCATCGAAGGCCGCGTGCCCTACAAAGGCTCGGTCGTGGCCATCATTTACCAAATGGCGGGCGGCTTGCGTGCCAGCATGGGGTATTGCGGTTGCGCCACGATTGAGGCCATGCACAACGAGTCGCAGTTTGTCGAGATCACCGCGGCAGGTATTCGCGAAAGCCACGTGCACGACGTGCAAATCACCAAAGAAGCGCCAAACTACCGCGCTGACTAAGCGTTCAATGTTCGGCAGCAAGCCACCCCTCGGGGTGGCTTTGTTTTTTGAGACAATACGGGGCTAGGCCACTTGAAGGCCCTTTTTTATTTATGTCGCACCAAAAAATCCTCATCCTCGATTTCGGCTCTCAAGTCACCCAACTCATCGCCCGCCGTGTGCGCGAGGCCCATGTGTTTTGTGAAGTCCATCCTTGCGACGTGAGCAGCGACTGGGTGCGCGACTACGCCAAAGACGACAAATTGAAGGGCATCATCCTGTCAGGCAGCCACGCCAGCGTTTACGAGGTGGATGACCGCGCACCTGATGCGGTGTTTGAGCTGGGCCTGCCAGTGCTGGGCATTTGCTACGGCATGCAGACGATGGCGACGCAACTCGGTGGCAAGGTCGAAGCGGGCACCACCCGCGAGTTTGGCTATGCCGAAGTGCGGGCCCACGGCCACACCGAGTTGCTCAAAGGCATTGAGGACTTCAACACGGCTGAAGGCCACGGCATGCTGAAAGTGTGGATGAGCCACGGTGACAAGGTCACGCAGTTGCCGGAGGGCTTCAGGGTGATGGCTTCCACACCCTCTTGTCCCATTGCAGGCATGGCCGATGAAGCGCGCAAGTTTTATGCGGTGCAGTTCCACCCCGAAGTGACGCACACCGTGCAAGGCCAAGCCCTGTTGAGCCGCTTTGTGTTGGACATCTGCGGCACCTGCCCTGACTGGATCATGGGCGACTACATTGAAGAGGCGGTAGCCGCCATTCGCCAGCAAGTGGGTGACGAAGAGGTCATCTTGGGTCTCTCAGGCGGTGTGGATTCCTCCGTGGCCGCCGCGCTGATTCACCGCGCCATTGGCGACAAACTCACCTGCGTGTTTGTGGACCATGGTTTGTTACGTCTGAACGAAGGTGACATGGTGATGGACATGTTTGTGGGCAAGTTGCACGCACACGTCATCCGGGTGGATGTCAGCGATTTGTTCTTGGGCAAGTTGGCGGGTGTGAGCGAGCCAGAGGCGAAACGCAAAATCATCGGTGGTTTGTTTGTAGACGTGTTCAAAGAACAAGCCGCCAAGCTAAAAGCAGGCGACGGCGGCCATAAAGGCGCGACGTTCCTCGCCCAAGGCACGATTTATCCTGACGTGATTGAGAGTGGTGGCGCCAAAAGCAAAAAGGCGGTCACCATCAAAAGCCACCACAATGTGGGCGGCTTGCCCGAGCAGTTGGGCTTGAAGTTGCTGGAGCCGCTACGCGAATTGTTCAAAGACGAAGTGCGCGAGTTAGGCGTCGCACTGGGCTTGCCCCGCGAGATGGTGCACCGCCACCCCTTCCCAGGTCCCGGCTTGGGCGTGCGCATTTTGGGGGAAGTGAAGAAGGACTACGCTGACTTGCTGCGCCGCGCTGACGCCATCTTCATCGAAGAGCTGCACAACTTCAAAGACGAGGCCACAGGCAAAACCTGGTACGAGTTGACCAGCCAAGCCTTCACCGTGTTCTTGCCCGTCAAGAGCGTGGGCGTGATGGGCGATGGTCGCACGTATGACTACGTTGTGGCCTTACGTGCGGTGCAAACCAGCGATTTCATGACCGCAGACTGGGCCGAGCTGCCCTACGCCTTGCTCAAGAAAGTGTCAGGTCGCATCATCAACGAAGTACGTGGCATCAACCGCGTGACGTACGACGTTTCGTCGAAGCCGCCAGCGACGATTGAGTGGGAGTAGCTTTTAGATCGTAAGTTGTTGATTTAATTGAGCTTTGACTTTACAGTTGCACGAAAAGCCGCACACCGTTGCAGCTACTCAAAATCGTAGCAACTCTAAAGTTCAATGGCACTCAAAAAGCAGAATTCTCCTTTAAAATTAGCGGGCATTACATCTTCACCAGCGTTCTAAATCCAAGAAGTCAACTCACTAATTTCGACCATTTGGTTTAACGCAGCTTGAAAATCCTCCGTGGCATTCGGCGGGATGGACTTGGCTGCCAAAGCGCAGTTCGTCGATGCGGTCGACCACATCTCGCAGGTTGTAGCCGCTTTGGATTTTGTTGGTGATCTCGCTGAACACTTCCCCGATTTTGTATTCGATGGTCTGCGGCCCGCTGGCGCGTTGCTTGAAGCCCGCCAGATACGGAAACAGTTTGGCGTTGACAAAGGTCTTGAGGTCGTCGCCCGTGAGCGCCCGTGCCTGACATTTTTGGCGCCGCCCAGGCCGACCAGCGGTAGGGATCGCCCAGGATGAATTGGTAGTCACGGCCTTCCAGCACTGCTTCGGTGGCCTTGTCGGCTTCGAGGGCGTCGAGGTACTTTAAAAACAGCAGCCAGGAGGGTTGCTCGGTGTAGTCCAGCTCGCTGGTGCCCGCGTCTTTGTGCAGGATGTCATCGATATTTTAAAGGGTTTGTTCAAACATAGGTTTGCATTCTATTGGGCGGGGTGCCATGAGAAAGGGGGCTGCCAGCCCTCAGCGCACCAAGTCTGGCCGCTTCACTTCGACAGGCATGGTGCAGCAGTTGGCGGTGCAGGTGTCGCACAGGCCGTTGCGATAACGCGTCCAAGTGTCGGGTCGGTCCACATCGACCACTGAAATGGGGTGCCTCATAACTCGGGGGCTTTGTAAACCAGCACTTTGAGGGAGCGCTCGGGCGACACGTCTGCAAACACAGCAGGGTTGGGTACGCGTTGCTCAAACCTCAGTTCAGGGGCGAGTTCGTGCATCTGATCTTGCAAAAAGGCGAGGCCCAGCTCAGGGGCGTTGAGGCATAGCAGGGCATGTCCGCCCGGTGCCAGCAACTCAGGCAAGCGGCGCATGAGACGGGCGTAGTCTTTGGTGGCGACGAAGCTGCCTTTTTGGTAACTGGGTGGGTCGATAATGACGAGCCCATAAGGCCCGCTGCGGCTGATCTTGCCCCAGGTTTTGAAAATATCGTGCGCCAAGAAGCTGGCTCCTGTGTGCAGGCCGTTGAGCTGGTGGTTGTGTTGGCCCGTGGCCATGGCAGCGTGGCTCATGTCCACATTCACCACGTGTTTGGCCCCAGCTTGTTGTGCCACGACCGAGAAGGCGCAGGTGTAGGCAAACAAGTTGAGCACTTTGAGTTTGGGCCGCTCGGCCACATGCTGGCGCACCCAGCGACGGCCTTCGGCCATGTCCAGGAACAAGCCGTGGTTTTGACCTTTGAGCACATGGACGCGAAAGCGTGCGCCTTGCTCGGTCACCACATGGGGGGCGGGCACGGCACCGCTCATCAGCCGTGTTTCGGTTTGGCTGTCGTGGCGGCACTGAAACACCCAGTTGAGGGTTTGTTCAGGGGCGATGTGTTGCCAGCGTGTGTGCAGGGCCGCGTGGACAGCGGCTAGTTCGTCATCGGTGGGGAGCTTGAAGCTGGTGAGCAAGAAGACGGGCGGAAACACGTCAAGCACCCAATGCTCGCAGCCCGGGTACAAACCACCTCGACCATGAAACACGCGCTGCGCGTCGGAGGGGATAGCCATCGTGGCGATGGCGTCGAGCAAGGCTTGCATGGGCGTTTTACAAACGCGCCAAGCGGTCGAGGGCGAGCTTCAAGGTTTCGTCTTTCTTGGCATAGCAAAAGCGCACCACGCGTTGGTCAAAGCCATCGGCATAGAAGGCCGAGAGGGGGATGGCGGCCACGCCAATCTCAGACGTCAGCCATTTGCAAAAGTCGGCTTCGCTCAAGTCTTTTTCTGGCACACCCAGTTTGTCAATGCGCACGCATTGAAAGTAGCTGCCCTCGCTTGGCAGTAGCTCAAACTTGGTTTGGCTCAAGCCTTGGCGAAACAGGTCACGCTTGGCGGCGTAGAAGGCGGGCAGTTGCAAGTAGGGCTGCGGGTTTTTGAGGAACGTGGACAAGCCGTGTTGCACAGGTGTGTTGACGGTGAACACGTTGAACTGATGCACTTTGCGGAACTCCGCGCTGTAGGCAGCAGGCGCTGCCACGTAGCCAATTTTCCAGCCGGTGACGTGGAAGGTTTTGCCAAAGCTGGAGACGGTGAAGGCACGTTCGACCAAACCGGGGAAGCTGGATGCGCTCAGGTGCTTCAGCGAGGCGTAGACCATGTGCTCGTACACCTCGTCGCTGATGAGCACGATGTTGGTAGGTGCGAGCAGCTCTTGAAGTTTGAGCATTTCCTCGCGTGTCCACACGGTGGCGCTGGGGTTGTGTGGACTGTTGACGAGGATGGCCCGTGTCTTGGGCGTGATGGCCGCTGCGATTTTGTCGAAGTCAGGGCGAAATGTGCCGGGCGTGAGCGACACGCGCACCGCCACGCCGCCCGCCATGTCGATGTTGGGGATGTAGCTGTCGTAGCAGGGCTCAAGCACGATGACTTCATCTCCCGCCCGCACCACGGCGAGGATGATGCTGAGGATGGCTTGGGTGGCGCCTGCGGTGATGGTGATTTCGCTGGTGGCGTCGTAGCGGTGTTGGTAGAGCGACGCAATCTTGTCGGCCACGGCTTCGCGCAGGGCGGGCACGCCCATCATGGGTGGGTATTGGTTGAGGCCGTGGGTCATAGCGTCGTTGACGCAGGTCACGAGTTGGGGGTCGCAGTCAAAGTCGGGGAAGCCTTGGCCGAGGTTGACGGCATTTTTCTCAGTGGCCAAAGCCGACATGACCGTGAAGATGGTGGTGCCGATTTTGGGGAACTTGGTGTCCAGGTGTGGTGCAGTCATCACGGGGTTCACATATTGAAATCGGTGGGGTGGCCGTCGAGGGCTTTCATGATGAGGTGGCGGTCGAGGCGCTCGCTCAACAGAGCTGCAAAGTCATACACAAAGTGGCGGATGTAGGCGTTGCGCTTGAAGGCAATGCGCGCCACGTTTTTGCCAAACAGTTGTGAGGCGGGGCGAGCCACCAAGTCGTCGTCCAAGCCGTCTTTCACGGCCATTTCAGCGACGATGCCCACGCCTAGGCCTAAACGCACATAGGTTTTGATGACGTCAGAGTCAATCGCTTCAAGCGCGATGCGTGGAGCGAGGTTCTTCGCTGCAAAGGCTTTGTCGATGCGGGTGCGACCCGTGAACGAGGGGTGGTAGGTGATGATGGGTTGTGCGGCCAAGTCTTCGAGCGTGATGCGCACTTTGGCCGCGAGTGGGTGCGACTTGGGGATGACCAGCATGTGCTCCCACTCGTAGCAGGGCAGGGTGACCAGCTCAGGGTAGTCGGCCAGCGATTCGGTGGCGATGCCAATCTCGGCCACTTCGTCCATCACCATTTGCGCCACTTGGGCAGGTGCGCCTTGGTGCAAGCTGATGTTCACATTGGGGTAGGCCTCGCGCAGCTTGGCCACGGGCACGGGCAGCACATAGCGGGCTTGGGTGTGGGTGGTGGCGATGGAGAGGGTGCCGCTGTCTTCGGCGCTGAACTGTTCGCCAATGCGTTTCAAGTTGCCCACTTCGCGCAATATCACTTCGATGCTGCGCAACACATGCTGGCCGGGTTCGGTCACGCGCTTGAGGCGCTTGCCGTGGCGCGAAAAGATTTCAATGCCCAGCTCTTCTTCTAGCTCAATGATGGCTTTGGAGACGCCTGGCTGGGAGGTGTGCAGGGATTTGGCCACCTCGGTGAGGTTGAGGTTGCGGCGGACGGCTTCTTGGACAAAACGGAATTGATGCAGGTTCATGGCGCAGCGGTATAAGGTGCTACTCATTATGCCTTCGGCATCTAATTCGCCCCTTCTTTATGCGCTCGACTTTGTGCCTGGCGCTTGATGCTTAGAGTAGAGGCCTGGGCCTCAAACCGTGGGGCTGTGGCTCAGCGCAATCTCGGCCAGCAAATCAAGCAAAGCCTCTTGCTCGCCCACGGCGGGTTGGCAGGTGATGTCTACTGTGGGGTGGCTGAGCTTGAGGGCTTGGATCAACGCAGGCAAGTCTTCGCGGACGTGTCGGCCCACACCCAAAAACATGGGCACCACGCACAGGCGGATTGCGCCGTCGGCGACCAAGCTGTTGGCCACTTGGGGCAGGTCTGGTTCGGTCAACTCCAAATAAGCGCAGCGCACCACGGTGCTGGGTGAGTGTTGGGTGATGCGCTGGGCCACGGCTTGGATGGGTTTGTGCCAGAGGGGGTCGCGTGAGCCGTGGGCAAACAAAATGATGGCGTGCATGAAAGCCTTTATTGACGCACCACCAACCAGCCAAAGGCGGCGAGTGAAGCGAGGGTGTAAAGCAAGCCAGGCGCGGCAGCCGCAAACCACGGCGCCCAACTGTTGATGTTGCCGATGTAGCTGAACACGTTGTTGAGCAAGAAAAAGCTGATGCCTGCCAACACCCCACCAAACACATGGTTGGCGATGTTGCCGCTGCGGAAATGCAGGTAGGCAAAGGGCAGGGCCAGTACCACCATCACCAAGCAACTGAGGGGGTAAAACACTTTCTTCCAAAACTCAATCTCAAAGCGCTGGGTAGTTTGGCCGTTGGCGCTGAGGTGGCGGATGTATTGAAACAGGTCAATCGTGCCCATGCGCTCTGGCTTGAGCAGGGCCACAGAGACCATCTCTGCCGTGATGCCTGTGGCCCAGCGCCCGCGCTCAAGCTGCTGGCGCACAAGCGTCGAGACACGGCCTTGTTGAACGACTTCATTGCGCTCGACATTGCGCAAGTCCCACGCCTCATCGTCCGACAGCAGGCCCACCTCGGCCTTGATCAGCGCTACCCATGTGCCGTCTTTGTTGAATTCAAAAATACGGATGCCTTTGGGATTGCCTTCGGGCGTGAGGGTGCTGACGTTGACGGCGTAGCTGCGGTCAGCTTGGCGCTCGCGCAGCCATGCGCCCGTTTGTCCCACCGTGATTTGATCCAAGTAGCGTGATTTCAGCAGCTGGGCATAGCGGTCACAAAATGGCGAAAGATAGTCGCCTACCGCAAAGGTGAGCACCACAAACGCAAGGCCGAGGCCCATGAGGTTGCGCAGTGCCAAGGTGGGGCCCAACCCGCTGGTGCGCAAGATGGTGAACTCGGAGCTTTGGGCCAAACGCGCCATCACAAAGATAGTGCCAATCAGCACTGAAATCGGTAGCAACTCATACAAATGGCTGGGCACGAGCAGCAGCACATAAGAGAAGGCGTGGTTGATTTGATATGCGCCTGCGTTTTTGCCGACGTTTTGTAACTCGTCCACAAAGTCGAAGAAGAAAAACAAAGCCAAAAAACTCAGTGTCACAAAGGCCACGGAAATCAGCACTTCGCCATAGATCAAACGTCGCAAGGTTTTCATGCCGAGACCGCCTTGCGTACGCCTAAGAGCTGCCGCCAGTTCCAGTTGTTGTGACGCACGGCCAGCCAGCCCATGGCCAGCGCGAACACCCCGCCGTGCAGGGCCACCAAATAAGGGATGAACTGCACTTGGCTGGCACTGATCCAGCTTTGCCCAAGGTTGATGAAGTTGTAGTACACGACAAAGATGAACAAGGCCAAAGCCAAGTTGCCGCCGCGCCCGACACGGTGGTTGGCGCTGGTGATGGCCAAGGCGATGACCAACAGATTGAACGCCGCAATGGCCAAACCAATGCGCCAAGCCAATTCGCCGAGGTTGCTGGGCGTGGGGGTTTGAAGCAATCGCACGCTGTTGGTGGCTTTGGGGGGGGGGAGTTCAGCGGCTTTGACGTCTTGGCTGATACGTGCGCCGTAGACCTTGAATTCACTCACTTTGAGTTCTGCCTCGCCCGTGGTTTGCTCCACACGCTGGCCGATGTTCAAAACCAAAAAACGTTCGTCATTGATGGTCTCGACGTGCCCTTCTTTGGAGGAGGTCATGGCTTGCTTGCCATGTTCACTTGAGGAGATGAAGACGTTTTTGCCTTGCTTGTTCTCCACACTTTCTTTGTCCACAAAGAACACGCGCAAGCCATTGGCGGATTCTTGAAACTGTCCGGGTGACACGCGCTCTAAGTCGCCCCGACGCTCAAAACGCTCTTTCAGATCGGTGATTTGTTGGTTAGACCACGGCCAGACGATGAGCACCAACACGCTGACCGTCAGCAGCATGGGCCATGCAAAACGAACCATGGGCGTGAGCAGGGAGCGCAAGCCACGGCCGCTGACCAGCCAGATGACCATTTCGCTCTCAAGGTACATGCGCGACAAAGTGCTTACAGAGGCAATGAACAAGCTCATGGTCAGCACTGTGGGCAAGTGACCGAGCATGGTGTAGCCCATGATTAAGCTGATTTCAGCGGGGTTGACGCTGCCGCTGGAGGCTTGACCGAGTGTGCGGATGAGCATCATGGTCATCACGATGGTGACCAAGACGATCAGCGTGGCACCGAAACTGCGGGCCAGCTCTTTGCGAATGGAGGAATGGAATAACATCAGCGACAGAGGAAAACCGCAATTATGAACTTTGAACTCAAGACCCTAGATTTACACGCAGCAGCCACGCATGAAACGGATGCACTGATTATCTTGGTATCTGCCAAGGACAAGCCCGCCAAAAGTGTTCTGGCGCAACTTATTTCTGAGGCACGCAAAAGCGGTGATTTGGATGAGTCGCCCGCCAAACTCTTGAGCGTGTGGCGGCCCCAAGGCGTGAGCGCTGCGCGCGTGGTGTTGGTCTCTAGCGGCGACGGCAGTGCCCGTGTGGTGCGCCAAGCCGTGACGGCTGCCATCACAGCAATCAAGACGGTCAAGCCTGCGCACATCACGGTGTGTCTGGCGGATGCCAGCGAGCACCGCTTGCAAGCCGCCGCCCAAGCTGTGGCCGACGCCAGCTATGTCTACACCGCCACCAAACCATCGGCCAAAGCCTCAGGCTTGAAGCGTGTGGTGTTGGCTTTGCCAACGGCTGATCAAACCAAAGCGGCCAAATATGCATTTGACTTGGCTTGCGCCCAAGTGGCTGGCGTGTCCTTGGCCAAAGAGTGGGGCAACCGCCCCGCCAACCACGCTACGCCCACGCATCTGGCCGATGTGGCCAAGGCTTTGGGCAAGAAGGCGGGCATCCATTGCCAAGTGTTGGGTCCTAAAGAGATTGAAAAACTCGGCATGGGCTCATTCGCGGCGGTGGCGCGTGGCTCGGTGGAGCCCTTGCGCTTCATCGTGTTGCAGTACAGCGGCGCGGCCAAGTCTGAAGCGCCCACGGTGTTGGTGGGCAAAGGCATCACCTTTGACACAGGCGGCATCTCGCTCAAGCCCGGTCCCGGCATGGATGAGATGAAGTTCGACATGTGCGGTGCCGCCAGTGTGCTGGGTACGTTTGAAGCGCTGGCGCACTTGAAGCCTGCGATCAATGTGGTCGGCTTGATTCCCACTTGCGAAAACATGCCCGACGGCACCGCCTTGAAACCCGGTGACGTGATCACCAGCATGAGCGGCCAAACCATTGAGGTGCTCAATACCGATGCCGAAGGTCGTCTGATTTTGTGCGACGCCTTGACCTACGCCAGCCGCTTCAAGCCCCGCGCTGTGATTGACATTGCCACACTCACCGGCGCTTGCGTGATTTCGCTCGGCCATGTGCGCAGCGGTTTGTTCTCGCCGTCTGACGACTTGGCCACGGCCTTGTTTGCGGCGGGTGAAGCAGCGCTCGACCCCTGCTGGCGCTTGCCTTTGGATGAGGAATACGCAGAAGGCCTCAAGTCCAACTTTGCCGACGTGGCCAACGTGGCAGGACGCGAGGGCGGCTCGATCACGGCGGCTAAGTTTTTGCAGCGTTTTGCCAAAGACTACCCTTGGGCGCACTTGGACATCGCAGGCTCGGCATGGAAGAGCGGCGCAGCCAAAGGTGCCACAGGCCGACCTGTGGGCTTGTTGCTGCAATATTTGTTAGGCACAGCCCCAACAGCGGCGGGGAAAAGTAAGGTACGCACGCAAACACCCGCCAAAGCCTGATACTTTGAAGTCGTCTGCATGACCGAAATCGCTTTTCACTTCAACGCCCCGGACAAACTGGCCTATGCCTGTCGCTTGTTGCGCAAGGCGGTCGCCAGTGGCGCACGTGTGGTGGTGACAGGCGAGCCAGCCTCGTTGCAAGCACTAGACACATTGCTGTGGACTTTCGCTCCACTGGAGTTCGTTGCGCATTGCCGCGCAGGCAGTCATGCCGAACAGTTGATGGCCTCACCCGTGGTGTTGGCCGCGCAAATTGAAGGTGGGCCTGCGTTGCTACATCACCATGTGCTGCTCAACCTGGGCCACGAAGTCGCCCCAGGCTATGAGCGGTTTGAACGCACCATAGAAGTGGTCACGCTCAACGAAGACGACCGCCAGCAAGCGCGCCAGCGCTGGAAGCACTATGCGGATCGCGGGTATGCCATCACCCGCCATGATTTGAAATTGAAGGAAACTTCAGACTGATTTTCTCTTGTGTTTTTTTTCACCTTTAAGGAGTTTTTGCATGCATCTCTCTCTCAAACTGACTGCCCTTGCAACTTTGGCTGCCCTCGGTGGCTTGGCCGCTGCGCAAGAACAAGTGGTCAAAATCGGCCATGTTGGCCCCGTCAGTGGCGCGATTGCCCACCTGGGTAAAGACAATGAATACGGCGCACGCTTGGCCATTGAAGAACTCAACGCCAAGGGTGTGAGCATCAACGGCAAAAAAGTTAAGCTTGAATTGGTCGCAGAAGACGACGCCTCTGATCCCAAGCAAGGCACTGCGGCTGCTCAAAAACTGGTGGATGCCAAGGTCAGTGGGGTCATTGGTCACCTGAACTCGGGCACCACCATTCCTGCTTCCAAAATTTACAGCGACGCTGGTATTCCCCAAATCTCGCCGTCTTCCACCAACCCCAAGTACACACGCCAAGGGTTCAAGACCGCGTTCCGTGTGGTGGCTGACGATGTGCACTTGGGCGGCACTTTGGGCCGTTATGCGGTGAACCAACTCAAAGGCAAGTCGATTGCCGTGATTGATGACCGCACTGCCTACGGCCAAGGCGTGGCAGAAGAGTTTGAAAAAGCGGTCAAGGCCGCAGGTGGCAACTTGGTGTCGCATGAGTTCACCACCGACAAAGCCACGGACTTCATGCCCATCTTGACCACGCTCAAAGGCAAGAAGCCTGATGTCATCTTCTTCGGTGGCATGGACGCGGTCGGCGGCCCCATGATGAAACAAATGAAGTCACTGGGCATCAAGGCCAAGTTCATGGGCGGCGACGGCATTTGCACCAACGAGATGATCAAGCTCGCAGGTGACGCCATGGCCGACGACCAAGTGGTATGTGCTGAAGCAGGTGGTGTGGATGGCGCTTTGAAAAAGGGCATGGATGACTTTGGTGTCAAATTTAAGAAGCGCTTCAACGACGATGTGAAGCTGTATTCACCCTATGTCTACGATGCTGTGTATGTGATGGTCGATGCTATGCAGCGCGCCAAATCTAGCGACCCTGCCAAGTACTTGCCTGAGTTGGCCAAAACCACGGGCTACAAAGGTGTCACGGGCACCATTTCGTTTGATGCCAAAGGCGACATCAAAAACGGTGCCCTGACGCTCTACACCTTCAAGGCAGGCAAGCGCGATCAAATCGCCGTGGTGCGCTAAGCACCGTCCTTTTGCCTCTCTTTCAAACCACCCTCGGGTGGTTTTTTTACATATGGCGGATTCAAGGACGAAGTGCAACAAAGATGAACTGGTTATAGGTGGCTGAGGATGCGAGAGCATCATGGCCGCTTTAACCGCCAAGTCGAAGTTGCCCAATGTACAAGCACCTCAGCCGAGAAGAACGATACCAAA
>NZ_JAVKLW010000062.1:0-57045 GCF_031538885.1 Limnohabitans sp. | reverse complement strand
TTTGGTATCGTTCTTCTCGGCTGAGGTGCTTGTACATTGGGCAACTTCGACTTGGCGGTTAAAGCGGCCATGATGCTCTCGCATCCTCAGCCACCTATAACCAGTTCATCTTTGTTGCACTTCGTCCTTGAATCCGCCATCTAACAAATCAGCCACCGCCTTCGGATAAATCAAATGCTCCTGCGTTAACACCCGCGCAGCCAGTGTGTCTGCGGTGTCGCCGGGCAACACGGGCACCACGGCTTGTGCGAGTATTTCACCGTGGTCTAGCTCGGCGGTCACGCGGTGGACGGTGGCTCCGGCAAATTTGCAGCCGGCTTTGATGGCGCGCTCGTGCGTGTGCAGGCCAGGGAAAGCGGGCAAGAGTGAGGGGTGGATATTGATGAGTCGGCCTTCGTAGTGCGCCACAAAGCCCGGGGTCAGGATGCGCATGAAGCCGGCCAGCACCACGAGGTGGGGCTGGTGTTGGTCAATCTCTTTCATCAAGGCTGCGTCAAAGGCTTCGCGGGGTTGGGGCTGATCGGCGAAGGCTTTGTGGTCGATGACTGCCGTGTCAATGCCATGTTCTTTGGCAAAGGCCAAGCCTTTGGCGTCGGCTTTGTTGCTGATGACGGCGCTCACCTGCGCGTTGAATTGTTTGGCCCAGTTTTGGGCCTGCGCGGTGCGTACGATGGCGGCCATGTTGGAGCCGCCGCCAGAAATCAATATGACGATGTTTTTCATTGCTGCGAATTATCGCGAGGCTGGCAACGCCGCTGCATACAAGGCTTAGCTGGTTTTGACGAAGCGCGCTTGTATCACGCCGTCAATCAGCACCTGCTCGCTGAACATGGCCGCGGAGCGCACCCACAGGCCGTGTGCGCCGTAGAGGGCGCGGTAGACGGTCATGGGCTCTAGTGTTTCGCTGTGGCGGGCGGTGCCAATGACCTCGTATTGGCCGCCTTTGTAATGGCGATACAAGCCGATGGGGGTTTCTTGCAGGGGGGTGAGGTCGTGATCGTTCATAGGGTGGGACAATACACCCTATGCATCCAAAAGCCCTTCTTGAAGCTTGTACTGAGCTTGTTCGCCTCACCTGTAAGTTTGACCACCCCGCCGACGCGGTGGTGTCTAAGTTTTTTCGTGATTACCGCAAAACCTATGCCTTCGGCCCACGCGAGCGTGCGGCCCTAGCAGAAACTGTTTACAACGTCTTGCGTAACAAACTGCGCCTTGACCACTTCGCGCCTTCGGGCTCTGGCCCTAAAGAGCGCCGCTTGGCTATCCTTGGCTTTGCGCAGCACTTGAAAGACCAAGCGCCTGCCAACAACGCGCCAAAGAGCGCCAAGCACGCCAACAACAGCCCGCTCGACTTTTTGTTCAGCGCGTTGAACAAACAAGAAGCCGCATGGCTCGAAGCCTGCGAAGCGGTAAACCCCGTTGATTTGATGGAGCGTCATCGCCACAACATGCCCGAGTGGCTGGTGGAGCCACTCAAAGCCCAGGTGGGCGAGGGCTTTTGGCCCTTGGTCGCACGGTTGAACGGCGGTGCGCCGCTGGACTTGCGTGTCAACACCTTCACCGACAAACGCGCCGATGTGCAACACGAGTTGAAGCTCGCGGGTATCCAAGCGGTGGAGACACCTTTTTCGCCGTGGGGTTTGCGCATTGAGGGCAAACCTGCGCTGTCTAACCTAGACGCTTTTGCGCGTGGCGCGATTGAAGTGCAAGACGAAGGCTCACAGTTGCTGGCCTTGTTGCTCGATGCCAAGCGCGGTGAGATGGTGGTGGACTTTTGTGCGGGTGCTGGCGGTAAAACGCTGGCCATCGGTGCGTCCATGCGCAGCACGGGGCGCTTGTATGCGTTGGATACGTCGGCACATCGCTTGGAGTCGCTCAAACCACGTTTGGCGCGCAGCAAGCTGTCCAACGTCCATCCATCGGCCATTGCGCACGAGCGTGATGACCGTGTGAAGCGCCTCAGCGGCAAGATTGACCGCGTGTTGGTGGATGCACCTTGCTCGGGCCTTGGCACTTTGCGCCGCAATCCTGACCTCAAGTGGCGCCAGTCACCCAAGGCCGTGCAAGAGCTGACCGAAAAACAAACCGCCATCTTGGCCAGCGCCGCACGTTTGGTGAAGTCGGGGGGGCGCTTGGTTTACGCGACATGCAGTGTGTTGCCAGAAGAGAACGAGGCCATTGCCCAAGCCTTCAGTGCCGCACACCCCAACTTTGTCCCGTTGTCCGCAGCCGACACCCTGACTGAGTTGAAAGTAGCCAATGCAGCATCTTTGTGTACGACAGACGGATTGTATTTGCGCCTTTGGCCCCATCTACATGTCACGGACGGCTTCTTTGCCGCAGTTTGGGTAGCCAAATAAGCGCCCAAACCTTAAAATTAACGGTTAATTTCCACAAGTTGAAAGATAGACATGTTGTTATCCAATTGGGCTTGGCTTGACGCCACGTTGAACTGGCTGAGCTACGGCTTGCTGCATTTTTCTGGCTGGCAAGTCTTCATCGTCACGATGGCGTTGACACACATCACCATCGCCAGCGTGACCATCTATTTGCACCGCCACTCCGCCCACCGCGCGCTGGACTTGCATCCGATTCCCGCCCACTTCTTCCGTTTCTGGTTGTGGCTCACCACAGGCCAAGTGACCAAAGAGTGGACCGCGATTCACCGCAAACACCACGCCAAATGCGAGCAAGCGGAAGACCCACACAGCCCCCATGTGCATGGCATCAAAACCGTGTTGTTGACGGGCGCTGAGTTGTATCGCAAAGAATCGAAGAACTTGGAAACTTTGGCCCGTTTCGGCCACGGCACACCTGACGACTGGATTGAGCGCAACCTTTACACCCGCTTCTCATGGCAAGGCGTGGCCTTGATGCTCATCATCAACTTGGCCTTGTTCGGCGCTTTGGGCCTGACGGTGTGGGCGGTGCAGATGATGTGGATTCCCGTCACTGCCGCCGGCATCATCAACGGCGCTGCCCACTACTGGGGCTATCGTAACTTTGAGGCGCCAGACGCCAGCACCAACATCTCTCCTTGGGGCATCCTGATTGGTGGTGAAGAGTTGCACAACAACCACCATACCTACCCCACATCGGCCAAGTTGTCGGTCAAACCCTACGAGTTCGACTTGGGTTGGCTCTACATCCGCATGTTAGAAACTTGCGGTTTGGCCACTGTGAAAAAGACAGTACCCAAGCTGGCGTTTGGCGACATTAAGCCTGTGGCGGATGAGAAGACCTTAGAAGCTGTGATTGCCAACCGTTATGAAGTGATGGCCAATTACGCACGTCAACTGCGTTTGGCTATGAACCAAGAGTTGTCCAGCCTGCCCACCTTGCCTACAGATTCTGTGCTGGCTGCGGCCAAGCGCTGGATGCACCGCGACGTTGAGAAAGTGCCTGCCAAAGTAGTTTCCCAACTCGCCCAAGCCCGCGCGCTTTTGCCCGATGTCGACACCATGGTGAAGATGCGTGAGGAGTTGCGCCAACTGTGGCTCAACACCAACCACAACCGTGCCCAACTGGCGCAAGACCTGCAAGCTTGGTGCAAACGGGCCGAGACCAGCGGCATTGCTGCCTTGCAAGAATTCTCCATGCACTTGCGTGCGGCGCGCGTGTAAACCAAACGCACAGACAATAAAAAAACCCGCTGATCAAAAGGTCAGCGGGTTTTTTATTGGATCCATCTGAATTACTTCAGCTTGGTTTCCTTGTATTCCACGTGCTTTCGAGCTTTGGGATCAAATTTCATGATCAACATTTTCTCGGGCATTGTTTTCTTGTTTTTGCTGGTCGTGTAGAAGTGACCTGTGCCGGCTGTCGATTCCAGCTTGATTTTTTCGCGTCCGCCTTTGGATGCCATGATCGTGTCCTTTCAGTGTCTGGAATTAAGCTTGACCGCGCGCGCGCAAGTCAGCCAGCACGGCGTCGATGCCGTTTTTGTCGATCAAACGCAGAGCTGCGCTAGAGACGCGCAAGCGCACCCAACGGTTTTCAGTCTCTACCCAGAAACGGCGGTATTGCAGGTTCGGCAAGAACCGGCGCTTTGTTTTATTGTTGGCATGGGAAACATTGTTCCCAGACATTGGGCCTTTGCCCGTGACTTCACATACGCGTGCCATGTGGACACTCCATATCAACGGCGGCAAGTTCCCACGAGCGCCTCACCTCGCCAAAAAGGGTGGCGGTAACCCATCTCTTTGCTCGATTCAGCAAAGCCTAATATTGTAGCGTTTTTTAATGGACGTGTATCAATGTGCGCCTTGCTCCAAGAAGCGCTGGGCGTCCAAGGCCGCCATGCAGCCCGTGCCGGCGCTCGTGATGGCTTGGCGATAGATGTTGTCTTGCACATCGCCCGCCGCAAAGACACCGGGCACGCTGGTCATGGTGGCAAAGCCTTCTGAGCCGCTCTTGGTGAGTAAATAGCCGTTTTTCATGGCCAATTGGCCTTCAAAAATGCCGGTGTTGGGCGAGTGGCCGATGGCGATGAAGCAGCCTTGGGTGGCGATGTCTCGGGTGTTGCCGTCTTTGGTGCTCTTCAGGCGGATGCCAGTCACGCCCGAGGCGTCACCCAGCACTTCGTCCAAGGTGCTGTCGGTTTCCAGCACGATCTTGCCTGCGGCGACCTTTTCCATGAGCTTGTCGATCATGATGGCCTCGGCCTTGAAGCTGTCACGGCGGTGTACCAAGTGAACTTTGGAAGCCATATTGGACAGATACAGGGCCTCTTCCACAGCGGTGTTGCCGCCGCCGACCACGCTGACCACTTGATCGCGGTAGAAGAAACCGTCGCAAGTCGCGCAGCCCGACACGCCGCGTCCCATGAAGGCTTCTTCAGAAGGCAGGCCCAAATACTTGGCCGAGGCGCCAGTGCAGATGATGAGGCTGTCGCAGGTGTAAGTGCCACTGTCGCCTGTCAAGGTGAAGGGGCGTTTGGAGAAATCGACTTGGTTGATGTGGTCAAACACGATTTGGGTGTTGAAGCGCTCGGCGTGTTGTTGAAAACGTTGCATCAGCTCTGGGCCTTGCACGCCGTGTACGTCGGCAGGCCAGTTGTCGACTTCGGTGGTCGTCATCAGTTGGCCGCCTTGGGCCATGCCGGTAATCAACAGGGGTTTGAGGTTGGCGCGTGCTGCGTAAACAGCGGCGGTGTAGCCAGCAGGGCCTGAGCCAAGAATCAAAACTTGGGCGTGTTGGGTGGTAGACATCTGGAGAGGGCAATCAAAGAGACAATAAAGCCAATATTGTAAGAACCTCTCCCTTTACCCCTGACGGTGCATGGTTGCCGCTCGGGTAAGCTCTGCCTCTAGACATGACTTACTCGCTCAATACATTAAAGAATGATCCGCGCGCATCCACTGCCGATGCGGACCACAAGCCCACAGGTTTTCGCCGCTTCGCACAAGAGATTGCGCTGACGGCGGGCTTTGTGTTCATGACCTTTTGGTTGCTCGCACTCATCACCCATTCGTCACTTGACCCTGCATGGACCACCTCTGGTTCAGGCAACGTGGTGCGTAACTTTGGGGGGCGTTTGGGCGCTTGGTTGGGGGACTTGAGTTTTTTCCTGCTGGGCTACTCCGTCTGGTGGTGCTATGCCGCAGCTTTGGTGGCGTGGCTGGCAGCCTTGGCCAATCGCTTGCGTGACGAAGACGAACCTCAACCCGATCACTTGGGCTGGCGCTACACGCGCTTTGCGTTTTGGGCAGGGTTGATTTTGCTGCTGATGTCCAGCACGGGCTTGGAATGGACGCGCATGTACCGCTTTGAAGACCGCTTGCCGGGCCATGTGAGCGGCGGTGTACTGGGTTACTTGGTGGGTCCGTCGAGCTTGAACTGGTTAGGTTTCAATGGCGCTGGCTTGATCTTCATTGTGTTTGGTGTGGTCGGCGCATCGTGGGTGTTTCGTTTTTCTTGGGGGCAAACCGCAGAGAACCTTGGTGCATGGCTGGATGGCATGTACGAGTCGTGGCGCGAACGTCGCGAGCGCGAAGAGGATGTGGCTTATGGCTTGGTCGCCGCCCGTGAGCGTGAAGAGGTGGTGTTTGAAGAACGCGTAGAAATCAAAGAACACCCCCCCATTGCGGTGCACATTGAGCCAGAAGTCATTGAAGTACCCAAGAGCGCACGCGTCGCCAAAGAGCGTCAAAAGACCTTGTTCACCGATGTCGCCACCGACTCACGCTTGCCGCAAGTGGACTTGCTGGATGACCCACTGATTCGCCAAGACACCGTGGCGCCCGAAACGCTGGAGATGACCAGCCGCATGATTGAAAAAAAACTCAAAGACTTCGGCGTGGAAGTGCGTGTGGTGGCGGCGTCCCCTGGCCCTGTGATTACCCGCTACGAGATTGAACCTGCCACTGGCGTGAAGGGCTCACAAGTGTTGAACCTTGCCAAAGACTTGGCGCGGTCCTTGTCGCTCGTGTCCATTCGTGTGGTCGAAACCATCCCCGGTAAAAACTACATGGCGTTGGAGTTGCCCAACGCCAAACGTCAGTCCATTCGCCTCAGCGAAATTTTGGGTTCAGACGTGTACAACGAATCCAAGTCCATGCTCACCATGGGTTTGGGCAAAGACATTGTGGGCAATCCCATCGTGGCGGACTTGGCCAAGATGCCGCACGTCTTGGTCGCGGGCACCACGGGCTCAGGCAAATCGGTGGGCATCAACGCCATGATTTTGTCCTTGCTCTACAAGGCTGAAGCGCGTGATGTGCGCTTGCTGATGATCGACCCCAAGATGCTGGAGATGTCGGTCTACGAAGGCATCCCCCACCTGCTGGCACCTGTGGTTACTGACATGCGCCAAGCCGCCCATGGCCTGAACTGGTGTGTCGGTGAAATGGAAAAACGCTACAAGCTGATGAGCAAGCTCGGCGTACGCAACCTCGCTGGCTACAACGCCAAGATTGACGAAGCCGCTGCGCGTGAAGAATTCATCTACAACCCCTTCAGCTTGACCCCTGAGCAGCCCGAGCCACTACAGCGCCTGCCTCACATCGTGGTGGTGATTGACGAGTTGGCCGACTTGATGATGGTGGTGGGCAAGAAGATCGAAGAGCTGATTGCCCGCTTGGCGCAAAAAGCCCGCGCTGCTGGCATCCATTTGATCTTGGCGACCCAGCGCCCCAGCGTGGACGTGATCACGGGCCTCATCAAAGCCAATATCCCGACACGTATTGCGTTCTCGGTCGGCTCCAAAATTGACAGCCGCACCATCCTCGATCAAATGGGCGCGGAAGCTTTGCTGGGCATGGGCGACATGCTCTACATGGCCAGCGGCACAGGCTTTCCCGTGCGCGTCCACGGTGCGTTTGTGAGTGACGAAGAAGTACACCGCGTGGTGAACTACCTCAAGAGCCAAGGCGAGCCCGACTACATCGAAGGCGTGCTCGAAGGCGGCACCGTCGATGGCGATGGCAACCCTTCCGGGCCCGATTTGTTTGGTGATGTGCCGGCTGAAAAAGACCCCATGTATGACCAAGCCGTGGAGGTGGTGCTGAAAAACCGCAAGGCCAGCATCTCTCTGGTACAGCGCCATTTGAAAATTGGCTACAACCGCGCCGCGCGTTTGGTGGAGGACATGGAAAAGGCCGGCATGGTCAGCGCCATGAGCAGCAGCGGTCAGCGTGAAATTTTGGTGCCTAAGCGCGATGAGTAAGCGAGATGCGTGATGTGATGCGTCTATCGCACCGGGTTTGGCGCGGTGCTTTGTCGCATGCCGTAGCGCTGGGCTTGGCGGTCGTCTGCTTTGCAAGTGCAGCACATGCCAGCAGCTTGGACACCCTAGAGATGTTTTTAAAGTCCACCAAGAGTGGTCGTGCGGATTTCATGCAAGTCGTCACTGCACCGGCGAAAGCAGGACAGACGCGCATGCGTAGCAAAACATCGACCGGGCAGTTCTCGTTTGTGCGCCCCACGCGTTTTCGTTTCGACTACTTCAAGCCGTTTCCTCAAGTCATCGTCGCCGACGGCCAAACCTTGTGGTTGTATGACGCAGACCTTGAGCAAGTCACCGCCCGCCAACAAGCCCAGACCTTGAGCAGCACCCCTGCCGCATTGGTGGCCACTGCGGTGGATGTGGGGACTTTGCAAAAAGAGTTCAACTTAGAAGCGCAAGCCGATGCCGATGGCTTGCAGTGGGTGCAAGCCACGCCTAAGAACCGCGACAGCACCATTCAATCGGTGCGCCTAGGTTTGCGTGTCGATGGCGCACAGCTGAGCTTGAGCAAGCTGGAAATTTTGGATGTCATGGGCCAACACTCCGTCCTCAGCTTTGAACGCTTTGAAGTGAACCCCGCCAACCTCGGTGCTGCGTCATTCAACTTTGTCGCACCCAAAGGCGTGAGCGTCATTCGCCCTTGAGCGCAGCATGACGCAGGCAAGGCCCGTCTTGCAAGGCTTGGCGCCTTTGTTGAGTCCCCGTACACGCTTGGTGGTGCTGGGTAGCTTCCCTGGCGTTGCCTCGTTGCGTGCGCAACAGTATTACGGTCACCCACACAACCAGTTTTGGAAAATCATGGCCACGCTGTTGGCCGCTGAGCCTGCGACTGTCTTGACCTTGCCGTATGCGGCCCGTGCGCAATGGCTGCTCAACCACGGCGTGGGCTTGTGGGATGTGTATGCCGCGTGCGAGCGTGAAGGCAGCCTAGACGCTCACATTCAAAACGCACAGCCCAACGATTTGCAAAGCTTGCGCACGCGTTGCCCAGCCTTGCGAGCCATCGCACACAACGGGGGCGAGAGTTTCAAACACGCTAAACACACGCGCCTGCTGGGACTGCCTGTTTATCGTTTGCCGTCCACCAGCCCTACGAATGCCAGTTGGTCCTTCGCACGCAAGTTGGACGCTTGGCGTGAGGTGTTTCAGGCAGTCGACTTGCTGCACTGATTAGCGTTCACGTTTGATGATGAAGGCGTTGTCTGAGGTGCTGAATCCCACCTTCGGGTAATAAGCCATGGCACTCGGCGCAGAGAGCAAGACCAAAGACACTTCGGGGCTCAAGACTTGGCGCACCTGTTTGAGCAGGGCTTCGCCTACGCCTTGGTGTTGGTAAGCCTTGTCTACCGCTAAATCTGACAAGTAGCAGCAATAGCTGTGGTCTGTCAGCCCGCGCACTAGTGCAATTAACACACCGTTGTGCCAAGCGCTGACGATGAGGTTGGCATGGACAAACATCTTTTCAATACGTGCTGCATCGTGCGTGGGGCGCGTGATGCCAGAGGCGTTGAAGACGCGAACAATGTCTGCGACTTGGAGCGGTGTGTTGTGTTGAAACTCGATCGCCTGCATGGTGTGCCTAATATCGTTCATCTGCGGAAGTCAGGGTCATATGGCTACTCCTGATGAATGCAAGTTTATGGGCAGTAAGTGGCGGTGAACCCTTCGCTACACTCCTTGTGTGTCCAAATCAAACTCTTTTTGAGCGTGTCCTCCACCCACATTCCCCTTGCCGAACGACTGCGCCCGCGCACGCTGGGCGAGGTCATTGGCCAGCAGCATTTGCTGGGCGAGGGCATGGCGCTTCGCGTGGCGTTTGAGTCGGGCCAGCCGCACAGTTGCATTTTGTGGGGCCCGCCCGGTGTGGGCAAAACCACCATTGCCCGTTTGATGGCCGATGCGTTTGATGCGCAGTTTTTGTCCATCAGCGCCGTGCTGGGTGGGGTGAAAGAAATTCGCGAATCGGTGGAACAGGCCATCGCGGCCCGTGACTCGCTTGACCCCAAGCGCACCATCATGTTTGTGGACGAGGTCCACCGCTTCAACAAAAGCCAGCAAGACGCGTTTTTGCCGCATGTCGAATCGGGCTTGTTCACCTTCGTTGGTGCGACCACTGAAAATCCATCGTTTGAAGTGAACTCGGCGTTGCTGTCGCGGGCTGCGGTGTATGTGTTGCAGTCGTTGACCGAACAAGACCTCACCCAAATCATTGCCAAAGCGCAAGCCATGGGTGCGGTGCCTGCTTTGGAAGACGCTGCTTTGCAGAGGCTCATCGCTTATGCCGATGGTGATGCACGCCGACTGCTCAACACGCTTGAAACGCTATCGGTAGCCGCCAACCGCGAGAAGCTCAAAGAAATCAACGACGCATGGCTCATGCGTGTGTTGGGCGAGCGCATGCGCCGCTATGACAAAGGGGGCGAACAGTTTTACGACACCATCAGCGCGCTGCACAAATCGGTGCGTGGCTCTGACCCTGATGCGGCTTTGTATTGGCTGGTGCGCATGCTCGATGGTGGCGCGGAGCCTAAATACATGGCGCGTCGCTTGATTCGCATGGCGGCCGAAGACATTGGCTTGGCCGATCCACGCGCTTTGCGTTTGGCATTGGATGCGGCTGAGGTGTACGAGCGTTTGGGCTCGCCCGAAGGCGAGTTGGCCTTGGCTGAGTGCGTGGTGTATTTGGCGGTGGCGCCGAAGTCCAATGCGGTCTACAAGGCCTACAACGAGGCCAAGGCCCTCGTCAAAAAAGACGGCACACGCCTTGTGCCCATGCACTTGCGCAACGCCCCGACCCAGATGATGAAAGACATGGACTGGGGCAAGGGCTACCGCTATGCCCATGACGAAGAAGACGGTTTTGCAGCGGGTGAAAACTACATGCCCGAAGGCTTGGAGGGTGCGGGTTTTTACCGCCCTGTCGAGCGTGGTCTAGAAATCAAAATTGCTGACAAATTGCGCCACTTGCGCGACAAAAACCAACAAGCAGGTAAATAAAAAATGGACGTCTTGCTTCAACAAGTCATCAACGGCTTGGTGCTCGGCAGCATGTATGCGCTGGTGGCTTTGGGCTATACCATGGTCTACGGCATCATCAACCTCATCAATTTTGCACATGGCGAGGTGTTGATGGTGGGAGCCTTGTGCAGTTGGTCAGTGATTGGTTTTTTGCAACCCCTGATGCCCGACACGCCTGGCTGGGTGTTGTTGCTCATCTCCATGGTCTTGGCTTGCATGGCCGCCGCTGCACTGAACTACGCGATTGAAAAAATTGCCTACCGTCCCTTACGCAACGCACCTAAGCTGGCCCCGCTGATTACGGCCATTGGCATGTCCATCTTGCTGCAAACGCTGGCCATGATTGTGTGGAAGCCCAACTACAAACCGTTTCCCGCACTCTTGCCCACCACACCGTTTGAAATTGGCGAAGCCGTCATCACGCCCACGCAGCTCATGGTTTTGGGCTTGACCGCCGTGGCATTGGCCGTGTTGTCTTGGTTGGTCAACCGCACCAAACTCGGTCGTGCCATGCGTGCCACCGCAGAAAACCCACGTGTGGCCAGTCTCATGGGGGTCAAGCCTGACCTGGTGATCTCTGCCACCTTCATCATTGGTGCGGTGTTGGCCACGATTGCGGGTGTGATGTGGGCCATGAATTACGGCACGGCCCACCATGCCATGGGTTTTTTGCCTGGCCTCAAAGCCTTCACCGCCGCTGTGTTTGGCGGCATTGGTAACTTAGGCGGTGCGGTGGTGGGTGGCTTGTTGTTGGGCTTGATTGAGTCGATTGGCTCGGGCTATTTAGGCGAACTCACGGGGGGCGTGCTGGGCAGCCACTACACCGACATCTTGGCATTCATCGTTTTGATCATCACGCTCACGCTGCGCCCCTCGGGCTTGCTGGGTGAACGCGTGGCAGACAGGGCTTGACGCAGATGACGTACAAATTACTCTCGAACCGTTGGCTCATGGCCGTTGTGCTGCTGACGTTGCCGCTGGTGTTGCAAAGCTTTGGCAATGCGTGGGTGCGCATCGCCGATATGTCCTTGCTGTATGTGTTGCTGGCGCTCGGCTTAAACATTGTGGTGGGCTATGCAGGGCTGCTCGATTTGGGCTATGTGGCCTTCTTTGCCGTGGGTGCCTATTTGTTTGGCCTGCTGGCTTCACCGCATTTGACCGATATGTTCCCTTGGATTGCAGCGATGTTCCCAGAGGGCTTACACCTCAGTCTATGGTTGGTATTGCCATTGGCTGCTGGCCTGGCGGGACTGTTTGGTCTTCTGTTGGGCGCGCCCACACTCAAGCTGCGCGGGGACTACTTGGCCATCGTGACCTTGGGCTTTGGCGAAATCATCCGCGTGTTTTTGAACAACCTTGACCATCCCGTCAATATCACCAATGGTCCCAAGGGTTTGGGGCAGATTGATGCAGTCACGGTGTTGGGTTACCCGCTGTCCAAGCGTTTGGACTTGGGCTTCATTGAGTTGTCTTCAGTCACGTTGTATTACTACCTGTTTCTCACGCTGGTGGTAGTGAGTGTGGTGGTGTGTCACCGACTCGAATATTCACGCATTGGCCGCGCATGGATGGCGATTCGTGAAGACGAGATTGCGGCCAAAGCCATGGGCTTGAACACCCGCAACTTAAAGCTCATGGCCTTTGGTATGGGGGCAACCTTCGGCGGTGTGTCGGGTGCCATGTTTGCCGCTTTTCAAGGTTTTGTCTCGCCCGAGTCGTTCAGCCTCATGGAGTCGGTGATGATTGTGGCGATGGTAGTGCTGGGCGGCCTAGGGCATTTGCCTGGCGTCATTTTGGGCGCGGTGCTGCTGGCGGCTTTGCCTGAGGCGTTGCGCTATGTGGCGGGGCCTTTGCAAGCCATGACCGATGGCCGTTTGGATGCGGCCATCTTGCGTCAACTGCTGATTGCATTGGCCATGATCACCATCATGCTTTGGCGACCACGCGGTTTGTGGCCGACGCCTGAACATGGCAAAAACTTGAATCCACAAGGAGGTGCGCGATGAGCGCCCTCGTGTTGAATGTCTCGGGCATTTCCAAACGCTTTGGTGGTTTGCAAGCTTTGACCGATGTGGCCATGCAGATTGAGCGTGGTCAGGTGTATGGCTTGATTGGCCCCAATGGTGCGGGCAAGACCACCTTCTTCAACGTCATCACGGGCCTTTACACACCCGACAGTGGCAGCTTTGCCTTGACAGGCAAACCGTACGCGCCCACCGAGGTGCATCGCGTGGCGCAGGCCGGTATTGCACGCACGTTTCAAAACATCCGTTTGTTTGCTGAGATGACCGCCTTGGAGAACGTGATGGTGGGACGTCATGTGCGCACAAGTTCTGGTTTGCTTGGTGCAATTTTCAGAACCGCCAAATTCAAAGCCGAAGAGTTCGCGATTGAGCAACGCGCCCGCGAGTTGCTGGACTATGTGGGTATCGCCCATTTCGCAGACTACAAAGCACGCACCCTGAGCTATGGCGACCAACGCCGCTTAGAGATTGCCCGTGCCTTGGCCACTGACCCCCAACTCATCGCGCTGGATGAACCCGCCGCGGGCATGAACGCCACCGAGAAAGTCCAACTGCGTGCGTTGATCGACAAAATTCGTCGCGACCAGCGCACGGTGCTGTTGATTGAACACGATGTGAAGTTGGTCATGGGCCTGTGCGACCGCGTGACCGTGCTGGACTACGGCAAAGTGATTGCCCAAGGCACACCTGCTGACGTGCAGCGTAACCCGCAAGTGATCGAAGCCTATCTCGGCACGCAATCTGGGCATGGGGGGCATTGAGATGAAACACGACCACGCAGCGGTGTTGCTGAGCGTCAAAGACCTGAAGGTGGGTTATGGCGGCATTCAAGCCGTCAAGGGCGTGAGCTTGGAAGTGCGCGAGGGCGAGTTGGTGTCGCTCATCGGCTCCAACGGCGCAGGCAAAACCACCACTATGAAAGCCATCACGGGCTTACTCCCTTTGGGCAGCGGCGACATTCAATTGACGGGCCACTCCATCGTAGGCTTGGGGCCTTGGGATTTGGTGCAGCAAGGCTTGGCCATGGTGCCCGAAGGCCGTGGTGTATTCACCCGTATGACCATCGTCGAGAACTTGCAAATGGGGGCATACATCCGCAACGACCACGCCGCCATTGCCCAAGACATTGAACGCGTGTTTGCCACTTTCCCCCGCCTGAAAGAGCGGCGCGACCAATTGGCAGGCACCATGTCAGGCGGCGAGCAACAAATGTTGGCCATGGGCCGAGCCTTGATGAGCCGTCCCAAGGTGTTGTTGTTAGACGAACCTTCTATGGGTTTGTCACCCATCATGGTGGATAAGATTTTTGAAGTGATTCAAGACGTGTCCAAGCAAGGCGTGACGATTTTGTTGGTCGAGCAAAACGCCAGCCGCGCTTTGCAAATCGCTGACCGTGGCTATGTGATGGAGTCGGGGCTCATCACCCTGAGTGGGGACGCGCATGAGATGCTGCATGACCCCAAAGTGCGTGCCGCTTACTTGGGTGAGTAAGCGCTAGAGGCTAGAGGCCTTTGTGCGCACTAAGGGGCGCTTAAGCCTCCATGAACCAAATCAACACTTGCTTGGCGACAAAGCCCAGCATGCCAAAGGCCAGTACCAGAAACAACACAAAGGTGCCGAACTTGCCCGCTTTGGACTCACGTGCGAGCTGAAAAATAATGAACAGCATGTACAGCATGAAGCCGCCTACGCCAAAGGTCAGCCCGAATTGGGCGAATTGTTCTTCTGTCATAAAAACTCAGTGAACCGTTGGGTCGTAAGCGAGCAGGTACCGGTAGGCGTGCCAACTGGCGTGTCCCAGCATGGGGACCACGGCCAGCAGACCGAGAAAGGCAGAGCCAATGCCCAGCGCTGTAAACAAACACAAAATAGCGGCCCAGCAAGCCATGGCAAAGGGGTTCAACGCCACCACGCGCCAACTGGTCAGCACGGCTTGTTGCACGGTGAGGGTGGGGTGATCCATCAACAAAGGAAGGGTCACCAAAGTCGATGCAAACATAGGGGCCGCAATCAAGGCGCTCATGAGCAGCCAAATTTCGAACAAGCCGAAGTTCGATTGCAACACCACCAAACGGATGAAGTCTGCGGGCGTGTGGACGCTGGCGGGCAGCATCCAGTGAATCAACGCGGCCGAGCACACCAACCAACCCGCACTGGACAAAGCCAACAGCAAGCCAAATTGGATGAGACGTTTGTCGCCACATGTCCACACGTGAAAGGCGTCAGCCAAGGTGGCCTCGTCGTTGCGCTCTAAACGGCGGCTGATGTCATACAAACCCGTCGCCAACAGGGGGGCGACGATCATGCAGACCGACAGCATGGCCGCAATCCACCAAAACTGGTGACGTGCGAACCAAAACCAACCCCCGCCAATGACGGCAAGAATCAGCCCGTGCGTGACACCTGCTGTGGGGCAGCGCTCCATGTCTTTCCATGCCAGTGCGAGCCAGTGCATGGGTCGGAACATTTCAATATTTTTGGTTTCCAAGTCGAGGTGAGGTGTGATGAGGTTCATAGGGCTTAGTCTATGCGTGCGCCTGAGCGCTTGATGATGGGAGCCCATTTGATGGACTCATCGTGAATCAACTTGGCGAACTGTTCGGGCGTGCCACCCATCGGGTCTAGGCCTGCTGCTTTGAGGCGCTCTTTGACCGCGGCGTCATGAAGTGCGGCGTTGAGTGCGCTGTTGATGCGGTCCACCACGGCTCGTGGCGTGCCTGCGGCGACTAACACGCCATTCCATGCCAAGGCTTCAAAGCCTCGCAGTTCGGGCATACCGCTTTCTGCAACGGTGGGGACATCGGGCAGCAAGGGATAGCGCTGTGCGCTGGTGACGGCCAAGTATTTCAGGCGGCCTTGTTTGACCTGTGGCGAGATCACGGTGGGCACAGAGATGATGAATTGCGTTTCACCGGCCATGGTGGCGATCACTGCTGGTGGGCTGCCGTTGAAGGGGATGTGCACGGCATAGGTGTGGGTGACGGCCTTGATGTACTCCATCGTCAAGTGCGACGAGCTACCGTTTCCGACCGAGGCAAAGTTGTATTTGCCGGGGGAGGCCTGGAGCAGTGCCACGGCTTCGCGCATGGTGTTGACGGGTAACTGAGCGTTGGCAGCAATCACATTGGGCTGCGAGGTGGTGGTCATCACCGGCTGCAAATCCTTCAGCGGTTGGTAAGGCAGCTTGGGATACAGGTAAGGCGCAAAAGACAAAGGCCCGTTGTAGGAGAGGGCCCAGGTGTAACCATCGGGGGCCGACTTGGCCACCTCGTGGGTACCTAGTGTGCCGCCCGCTTGTGGTTTGTTCTCAATCACGACCGGTTGGCCGAGGTTGTCTTTGAGTCGGTCTTGCATGGCACGCGCAATCACGTCCAGCGATGAGCCCGCAGGTGCAACCACCACCCAACGAATGGGTTTGCTTGGGTAGCTTTGTGCCTGCACGTTGGCCATCATGCAAAGCCCTGCACCCCAACTTAGCAAGGCAGCCAAGACGCGAGGTTGTGGGCGGTGTTGCGGCGCTTGAGCGTTGCGTTGCATAAGCATGGTGTGACTTAGTGCTTAGGCTTTGTCGGCCGCTGAGGTGAACGAATCCGCGTAGAACTCATCCACGGGCAAGCCTGCCTGGGTATAGGCCGCACGGGCGGAGTCCACCACGATGGGCGCACCGCAGGCGTACACCTGATAAGCGCTCAAGTCGGGTGTGTCTTGCAACACGGCGGCATGCACAAAGCCTGTCCGATCTGTCCAGTGGTCTTCGGGCAAAGCGTTAGAGATGACAGGCACATAGGTCAGGTTGGGCATGGCAGCGGCTTGCGCTTGCACCCAGTCGTGCATGTACAAGTCTTCAGGGCGGCGGCCGCCCCAATAGAGAGTGATAGGGCGTGTGATGGCTTTGTGCTGCATGTGCTCAAGCATCGCCTTGATGGGCGCAAAGCCTGTGCCAGAGGCTAAGAACACCAAAGGCTTGTCAGAGTCTTCGCGCAGGAAGAAGCTGCCTTGTGGGCCTTCGATGCGTTGGATTTCTTTTTCTTTCATCACGCCAAACACATGGTCTGTGAACTTGCCGCCGGGCATGTGGCGAATGTGCAGCTCAATCGCAGGTGCGCCCTCCACCAAGGTGTGAGGTGCGTTGCCCATGGAGTAGCTGCGACGGTCACCGTCGCGCAACAAGAAGTCGATGTACTGCCCTGCATGGAACTTCATCACATCGTTGGCGGGCAGTTGCAGCTTGACAACCATCACGTCGTGCGATGCTTTGACAAGCGAGATCACGCGCACGGGCATCTTCTTGATGGGGAAGGCACCTTCTTCCACCACTTGGCGGGATTGCAGCACCACATCGCTGTGTGCGGTGGCGCAGCAGGTGAGGACAAAGCCGTTGGCTTCTTCGTCGGCACTGAGCGCTTTTTCTTGGTGCGTGCCGTGGGTGACTTCACCTGAAATCTTTTTGCATTTGCATGAACCACAGGCACCGTCTTTGCAGCCATAGGGCAGGCCAATGCCTTGGCGCAGGCCAGCGGCTAACAGGGTTTCATCAGAACTGGTGGTGAATGCGCGGCCGCTGGGTTGGACCGTGATGTTGAAACTCATCTTTGGGTATCCTTGAACTTTTATAGGGTGTATTTTGCCTGTCCATCAATCCCCCCTTGGCGCTCTGCCTTCCCGCTTCAAACGCGAACGTTTGCTCATCATTGGCTGCGGTGATGTGGGGCAGCGCGTGGTGCGTACCCAGCGCCATGTGCGGGTGCTGGCCTTGACATCTAGTTCTGCGCGTGTGCCTGCTTTGCGGGCGCAAGGGGTGACGCCCATCGTCGGCAATTTAGATACGCCTGCCAGCTTGCAACGCTTGGCGGGTTGGGCCACGCGTGTGTTGCATTTGGCCCCGCCACCGCTGCAAGGCCACACCGACCCGCGCACCTTGGCACTGATCCGTTTGCTGATGCGTCGCAGCGCACCGCGCAGTGTGGTGTATGGCTCAACCAGCGGTGTCTATGGTGACTGCGGCGGCGCGTGGGTGAGTGAAAGCCGTTGGGTCAATCCCCTCACGCCCCGCGCCCAGCGGCGCGTGGATGCTGAACAGCGCATGCGTCATTTGGGGCGTTTGCGTGCCAGTGCTGTGCGAGTGTTGCGCATTCCTGGTATCTATGCGCCAGACCGTGAGGGTGGCACGCCGCGCGAGCGTTTATTGCGTGGCACGCCCGTGCTGACACAAGCCGACGATGTGTTCACCAACCACATCCATGCCGATGATTTGGCTCGTGCGTGTCAGTTGGCGCTTTGGCGTGGACAGCCGCAACGCACGTACAACGTGAGCGACGACAGCCAAATGCGCATGGGTGACTACTTTGACATGGCAGCAGGTTTGTATGGCCTTGCCAAGCCACCACGGATCAGCCGCGCGCAAGCGCAAACCGAGTTGCCTGCCATGCAACTGAGTTTCATGAGCGAGTCACGTCGCATGGTGAACACGCGCATGAAGCGCGAGCTGCGGTTGCAGTTGCGCTACCCGCATGTGCAAGCAGGCTTAGCCTGAGCTGCCCGCCTAGGTCGTGTAAGACGAATCAATCGAACTTGATATTGCCTGCCTTGATGGCTTTGGCCCAGTTGGCGGTGTCACGCTCTAAAAGTTTGGTCGTGTTCTCTGGTGTGAGGTAACGCACTTCCACGCCTGCGGCGTCTGCACGTTGTTTGGTCTCTGGCAGCTCCATGCTGCGTTTGACATCCGCCGACAGTTTTTGCACCACGTCCTTGGGCGTGCCGCTGGCCACGTACAAGGCCACCCATGACTCCAATTCAAAACCACTCAAACCAGCTTCAGCGGCGGTCGGCACTTGGGGCAGTTGGGGGTGACGTGTTTTGCCTGTGACGGCCAAGGCCTTGAGTTTGCCGCCCAGTACATGGCCCATCACCGAGGGCGGTGTGGTGATGAACACTTGCACTTGGCCCGCCAACACGTCTTGAATGGCTTGGCCCGAGCCCTTGTAGGGCACGTGCGTCATTTCAATGCCAGTTTGTTGTTTGAAGATTTCTGTGCCGATGTGCGACACCGAACCATTGCCTTGCGAGGCGTAGTTCACTTTGCCTGGGTTTTGCTTGGCCCATGCGATGAATTCTTTCAGCGTGTTGGCTGGGACAGACGGATGCACGGTAATCACGTTGGTGGCCACGGTGATGAGACCCACAGGTGTTATGTCTTTGATGTCCCAGGGCAGTTTGTCCATCAAGATGGGGTTGGCAATGTGATAGCCCGAGTACGACACCAACACGGTGTAGCCGTCTTTGGCACTGCGTGCCACGGTGGCGTAGGCCAAATTACCGCTGCCACCGGGTTTGTTGTCCACCAACACAGATTGGTCGATGACGCGCGACAAAGGCTCGCTGACCAAACGTGCAGAAGTGTCCACCAAGCCCCCAGGTGGGTTGGGTACAACGAGGGTGATGGATTTGCTGGGGTAGCTGTCGGCCAGTGCTGTGAGCGGCGCGAGAAAGCTGCTTGCGCCTAGAAGGCTGACCGCAATGAATGCGGCCTTGAGGTTGACGCGTGTGAGGTGTTTCATGTGTTGTCTCCGGTCTTTTTATCGTTGGCCCATGCGCACCGCATCAAAAATGCCTTGTGCTTCGCGTGGCATGCAGCGCCAATACTGCGGGCTGGCTTGCACGGCACCGTGCAGTGCGGCAGCGGCTTCCCACACCCAACGGGGCTTGTAGAGGAAGGCGCGAGCCATCGCAATCAGGTCTGCATCGCCGCGCGTCAAGATATCTTCGGCTTGTTGGGGTGCGGTGATGAGCCCGACCGTGATGGTGGGCATGCCCGTCTTTTGTTTCACCAGTTTGGCGAAGGGCACTTGATAGTTGGGGCCGAGCGCAATTTTTTGCTGCGCGGCCACGCCGCCCGATGAGATGTGCACAAAGTCCGCACCTGCCAGTTTCAAGCGCAACGAGAAGTCGGCGGTTTCTTCCGGCGTCCAGCCGCCTTCTACCCAATCAGAGGCTGAGATGCGCATGCCAAGGGAGCCTTGGTAGACCGCACGCACAGCTTGGAAGACTTCCATCGGGAAACGTGTGCGGTTTTCAAAGTTGCCGCCGTACTGGTCTGTGCGCTGGTTGGCTACAGGCGACAAGAACTGGTGCAACAAATACCCGTGGGCACCGTGCAGTTCAATGGTTTCAATGCCGATGGCCTGCGCACGTTGGGCGGCTTTGGCGAAGGCTTGCTTGATGTGTTCTAGGCCTGGTGCGTCGAGTTCATGCGGCGCGGTTTCTTGCGCCAAATGGGGGATTGCTGAAGGGCCTTCGGTGGTCCATCCCCCTTGCTCAGGCGTCAACAACTGGCCACCTTCCCAAGGTACCGCGCTGGATGCTTTGCGGCCAGCGTGCGCGAGTTGGATGCACACAGGGACAGGGGGCGCAAGTTTGCGAGCGCGGCTGAGTTTGTCGTGGAGAGCGCTTGCGGTGGCATCATCCCACAGGCCCAAGCACTGCGGCGAGATACGACCTTCGGGCACAACGGCCGTGGCTTCGATGATGAACATGGCGGCACCACTGTTGAGCATATTGCCCCAGTGCATCAAATGCCAATCGCTGGCTTGCCCCTGGTTGGCCGAGTATTGGCACATGGGGGCCACGATGGCGCGGTTGGCCAAACTGAGTGGGCCGTTTGGCGAGGTGAGGGTGAATTCAGAAAAGAGGTGGCTCAAGGGAAACTCCAGAAACAAAAAACCTGCGGTTAAGGCAAGCACGGATCGTAATCAGGTCGGTGCCAAAGACATGGCATCTGGGTGACAAGGGCTTCAGTCCAGTGGAGTGCTGGGCCGCGTTGCTGTGGACAACGCTGGCTTTGTGGGAGCCTGTGGTGGTCAACCCCGTGGTGCGTCATGCGGCGGTGCCGCCGTCGAATGCCGCATCGTCGGCAGAGCCAACAGGAGCCCCGCCAACGGTGCAAGCCAGTGGTCAGCAGACATCGGCGTACACGGAAGGGAGTACCTCAGCGGACGAGCGCATCGTGGTGCAAGAGGGTGAACATTTAATCGGACTGACGCAGCGTTATTTGGCCAAACCACAAACGTGGCGTGAATGGGCTATACCGAGTTTTCTTTGCAGCGGCCGAAAATTTGAGGCATCAATTTGAAAAATACGGCAGCGGGCCAGCTACCGAATAGAGTTGCACTAATGCTGTTCAGTTTGACTTGATGCCAATGCCTTTGAACTCACCTGTTTTGACCGATTCAGCAATGCGCTTTTGCCATTCAGCAGGACCTGTGATGTGTGCGCTGGTGCCGCCAGAATCCACTGCCACGGTCACGGGCATGTCCACCACATCAAATTCATAAATGGCCTCCATGCCGAGGTCGGCAAAGCCCACCACCTTGGCATGTTTGATGGCTTTGGACACAAGGTAAGCCGCACCGCCGACGGCCATCAGGTAGGCCGACTGGTGTTTCTTGATGGCTTCAATCGCAGTTGGGCCACGCTCGGCTTTACCCACCATCGAGATCAGGCCAGTTTGCGACAACATCATCTCGGTGAACTTGTCCATGCGGGTGGCGGTCGTGGGGCCTGCTGGGCCGACCACTTCGTCGCGCACGGGGTCAACTGGGCCCACGTAGTAAATCACGCGGTTGGTGAAGTCCACGGGCAGCTTTTCGCCTTTGGCCAGCATGTCTTGAATGCGCTTGTGTGCGGCGTCACGGCCGGTGAGCATCTTCCCGTTGAGCAAAATGGTTTGGCCTGGTTTCCAGCTCGCCACTTCTTCTTTGGTGAGTGTGTTCAGGTCCACGCGTTTGCTTTTTTGGGTGTCGGGTGTCCAGTTGACGTTGGGCCAGAGGTCCAGCGAAGGGGCTTCCAAATACACGGGGCCAGAACCATCCATCACAAAGTGCGCGTGGCGTGTGGCTGCACAGTTAGGGATCATCGCAATCGGCTTGCTGGCTGCGTGGGTGGGGTACATTTTGATCTTGACGTCGAGCACCGTGGTCAAGCCGCCCAGGCCTTGTGCGCCGATGCCCAGAGCGTTGACCTTGTGGTAGAGCTCCAAACGCAGTTCTTCAACTTGCGTGAGCTTGTCACCCTTGCTAGATTTCTCTAGCAATTGATACATGTCGAGGTCGTCCATCAAACTTTCTTTGGCCATGAGCACCGCTTTTTCCGCTGTGCCACCGATGCCGATGCCGAGCATGCCGGGTGGGCACCAGCCCGCGCCCATGGTGGGCACTGTTTTGAGTACCCAGTCCACCACGCTGTCGCTGGGGTTGAGCATGTACATCTTCGACTTGTTCTCGCTGCCACCGCCTTTGGCCGCCACGGTCACATCCACTTTGTCGCCGGGCACGATTTGGGTGAAGATCACGGCGGGTGTGTTGTCTTTGGTGTTCTTGCGGGCAAACTGCGGGTCATCCACCACCGAGGCGCGCAGCATGTTGTCGGGGTGGTTGTAGCCACGACGCACGCCTTCGTTGATGGCGTCTTCCAAGCTGCCGCTAAAGCCTTCCCAGCGCACGTCCATGCCGATTTTCAAGAACACGTTGACGATGCCGGTATCTTGGCAAATCGGGCGGTGGCCGAAAGCGCTCATCTTGCTGTTGCTCAAGATTTGCGCGATGGCGTCTTTGGCCGCAGGGCTTTGCTCGCGCTCGTAGGCGCTGGCCAAGTGGGAGATGAAGTCAGCAGGGTGGTAGTAGCTGATGTATTGCAGAGCGGCGGCGACCGATTCAATCAGGTCGGTTTGGCGGATCGTGGTCATGGATGGAGTCCTGAAAAATCTCAGAGATAAACACAGCGGCTGAGTTTACTCAACGCCACTGTCTGAATGCTTGCAAGGACGCCTGAGCGTTGGCTTATTTGACCGTCAGTACCCACGCAGCCAGTTTTTTGGCTTCTGCATCATTGACTTGTGTGTTGGAGGGCATGACCACAGGCCCCCACACACCCGCGCCGCCTTTTTGGATTTTGAGGGCCAACTTGTCCACCGCAGATTTGTCGCCTGCGTATTTAAGTGCCACATCTTTGTAGGCGGGGCCTACCAGTTTCTTATCAAGCGCGTGGCAGGCCATGCAGTTCTTGGCGGTGGCCAACGCTTGATCGGCCCAAGCGCAATTTGTCACCGTGTTGAGGGTGATCACGGTCAGCGCCAATAGTCTGGTTTTCATCTCGAGGCCTCTGTGGTGGGGTGTTGTGCCAGTTTATATCGGGTCGAAAAAATGTTCTTGAGCCTTGCCCTTGTCCTCTGTCATGGCTTGGACTCGCCGCACCGTTCCTGTAAATCGGTGGGCGATAATCGCGGGCACTTTTTGATATTTTTCTGACTGGAGCCACCCCATGCCTGCTTATCGTTCCAAAACCTCCACCGCTGGTCGCAATATGGCGGGCGCCCGTTCTCTGTGGCGTGCCACAGGGATGAAGGACGACGACTTCAGTAAACCCATCATCGCCATTGCCAACTCGTTCACGCAGTTCGTGCCCGGCCATGTGCATCTGAAAGACTTGGGCCAATTGGTGGCACGCGAGATTGAGACTGCGGGGGGCGTGGCCAAAGAATTCAACACCATCGCCGTGGACGATGGCATTGCCATGGGCCATGACGGCATGCTGTATTCACTGCCCAGCCGCGACATCATTGCGGACTCGGTGGAGTACATGGTCAACGCGCACTGTGCGGACGCCATCGTGTGCATCTCTAACTGCGACAAGATCACCCCTGGTATGTTGATGGCCGCCATGCGTCTGAACATCCCTGTCATCTTCGTCTCTGGCGGCCCGATGGAGGCAGGCAAGGTTCGCTTGGCCAACCCTCAGACGCAAGTCATGGAATTTAAGAAGCTCGACCTGATCGACGCCATGGTGATGGCCGCTGACGACAAGGTGAGCGATGCTGACTTGGCCGAAGTTGAGCGCTCGGCTTGCCCCACCTGCGGCTCCTGCTCGGGCATGTTCACTGCGAATTCGATGAACTGTTTGGCCGAAGCCTTAGGTCTCGCATTGCCAGGCAACGGGACTGTGGTGGCGACCCATGCCGATCGTGAGCAACTGTTCAAAAAAGCGGGCCACGTGATTGTGGATTTGTGCAAACGTTACTACGAGCAAGGCGACGAATCGGTGTTGCCGCGTTCCATGGGTTTCAAAGCCTTTGAGAACGCCATCGCGCTTGACATCGCAATGGGCGGCTCAACCAATACCATCTTGCATCTCTTGGCGATTGCCCAGGAAGCCGAGATTGAGTTCACCATGGCCGACATTGACCGCATGTCCAAGATCGTGCCGCAACTGTGCAAAGTCGCACCCAACACCAACAAATACCACATCGAAGACGTACACCGTGCAGGCGGCATCATGGCTATCTTGGGCGAACTCGACCGCGCAGGCAAACTGCACACCGATGTGTGCACCGTGTTGGGCAAGAGCATGAAGTCCGTGCTTGACGAGTGGGACATTGCGCGCAACCCCAGTGATGCCGTGAAGACCTTCTATATGGCCGGACCCGCAGGTATTCCTACCCAAGTCGCATTCAGCCAAAACACCCGCTGGCCGAGCTTGGATGTGGATCGCGTTGAAGGCTGCATCCGTTCGGCGGAACATGCGTTCAGCAAAGAAGGCGGCTTGGCCGTGCTGCGCGGCAACATTGCGCTCGACGGCTGCGTGGTCAAGACCGCAGGCGTGGACGACAGCTTGATGGTGTTTGAAGGCCCCGCCCATGTGGTGGAGTCGCAAGACGAAGCGGTGGAGCGCATCCTCAATGACCAAGTCAAAGCAGGCGACATCGTGGTGGTGCGTTACGAAGGCCCCAAAGGTGGTCCTGGCATGCAAGAGATGTTGTACCCCACCAGCTACATCAAGTCCAAAGGCTTGGGCAAAGCCTGCGCTTTGTTGACGGATGGTCGCTTCTCGGGCGGTACCTCAGGTTTGTCCATCGGTCACTGCTCGCCCGAAGCGGCAGCGGGCGGCACGATTGGTCTGGTGAAGAACGGTGACCGCATTCGCATCGACATTCCTAACCGCAGCATCAACGTCTTGGTCAGCGACGACGAGTTGGCCACGCGCCGCGTCGCGCAAGACAAGCTGGGCTGGAAGCCCGTCATGCCACGTCCACGCAAAGTGTCGGCTGCCCTCAAGGCCTATGCCTTGCTGGCCACCTCTGCGGACAAAGGGGCTGTGCGCGATTTGTCCTTGCTCGACTAAGCCGCTTCTACTCACATGCTGATTCACCCCCAAATTGACCCCGTTGCATTGGCCCTGGGGCCCATCGCCATTCACTGGTATGGCCTGACTTACTTGGCTGCATTTGCTTTGTTTGTCGGCTTGGCCCGTTTGCGTTTGAAGCACGAGCCTTATGCTGCGCAAGTGGAGTTGGGCTCATGGTCTCAGCAAGACATTGAAGACATCTTGTTTTACGGTGTGATCGGCGTGGTCCTAGGTGGGCGCATTGGCTATTGCGTGTTTTACAACCCCATTTACTACGTGGCGCATCCCCTTGAAGTTTTTGCTGTTTGGCAAGGCGGCATGAGTTTTCATGGCGGCATGTTGGGGGTGTTTGTGGCCACGGCTGTGTTTGCCTGGCAGCATCACCGCCCTTGGCTGTGGATCACCGATTTCATCGCCCCTTGTGTGCCGACGGGCTTGGCCGCAGGGCGTGTGGGCAACTTCATCAATGGTGAGTTGTGGGGCAGGGCGGCAGACCCCACCCTGCCTTGGGCCATGGTGTTCCCACAAAGCGGCAGCCTCATGCCGCGCCACCCCTCGCAGATTTACCAGTTCTTAGGCGAAGGCCTGGTGTTGTTTGTGGTGTTGTGGTTCTATGCGCGCAAACCCCGCGCTGTGGGCGCAGTGTCTGGCGTGTTCATGATGGGTTATGGCAGCTTGCGCTTCATGGCCGAATACTTCCGCGAGCCCGATGCCCAGCTGGGCATCTTGGCACTGGGCATGAGCATGGGCCAATGGCTGTGCGTGCCGATGGTGTTGGTGGGCGTGGCCTTGTGGTTGCGTGCGGCACGCCAACCGATCCCCGCTTAGTTTTTCGTTTTAAGGGTTAGCCCCTTGAGGGAAAGTCCTTGCGAATCAAGGGCCGTGGGCTTTGTTTTTGATCTCATAATTATACGTAATTATAGAGAACCTCTCGTCACCCTACCCCTATGCGTCCGCTCCCCAGTTCCTTGCACGACGATGTGGCCGCCCAACTGCGGATCTATATTTTCGAAGGCCAGCTTCGGCCCGGCAGCTTCATTGACGAAGTGACCTTGTGCGAGCTGTGGTCCATCTCACGCACTCCGTTGCGCGAAGCCCTCAAGGTTCTCACCGCCGAAGGCTTGGTGCGCCACGAGCCCCGCCGCGGCTGCTTTGTGAACGAAGTCACCGAGCAAGACCTCGACGACATCTTCCCCGTCATCGCATTGCTCGAAGGTCGTTGCGCGTTTGATGCCACGCAACGCGTCACGCCAGCCGATGTGCAAGCGCTGGAGGCCTTGCATCTGCGCTTGAAGGAACATGCGCAAGCAGGTCGTATCAACGACTATTACGACACCAACTTTGCCATTCACGAAGCCATCATTGCGTTGGCGAGCAACAAATGGTTGGCGCAAACCATTGCGAATTTGCGCAAAATTTTGAAGCTGGCGCGCCTGCAACAACTGCATGCGCCCGGACGTTTGAAACAAAGCTTGAAAGAGCACTTGGCTGTGTTTGCGGCGCTCAAAGCGGGGGATGCCGTCGGTGCTGAAGAAGCTATGCGCGATCATCTGTTGCAACAGCGTGAGGCCTTACGTGCCTTGGCGTTGGCCCAGCGCCGCGTCTTGACCGTTTGACCGCTTGATCGCAGAAAGAGAAATGACATGACCGCGACAACTTGGCTCAACAGCAAACTCAATTTGCTACGCAACTCGGCCCCTGCTGCTGGTGAAGCGGCTAAGCCTGAAGACCGCTCCACGCGTGAGCGTTTGGATGCCACGCTGCGGCAACAAAAAGAGGCGTTGTCACCCCGTTCCTTGCGCCGCACCTTGACCTTGTTGCAGGCGGTGGTGGACCCGCGCGTGAGTGAGGTCGAGGGTGGGCGTCGCGCCAAAACCTTGGCGGATTGGTATGCCCAAGCCGACACCGCTGAACGTCAAGACGTGTGGCTGCTCATCAGCGAGCAGTTTGGCCCAGACTCTGCCAAAGTACGCGCCGCGCGTGACGACTATGACGCCGCACTTGGCACTGTGGAAGAGGGGCCCGCTGAAATTCGCTTACGCCGTGCCTTGGTCTCACCGCGTACCCGTTTGTTGCAACGCTTTGCGGCCTCCGCAGGGGGGATGCGCTTCTTGGTGGATTTACGTGCTGAATTGATGCCCCACCTCAAAGGCAACAAGCGCTTGCTGGCACTTGATGCCGAGCTAGAAAACTTGTTCTCCACTTGGTTTGATGTGGCCTTCCTAGAGCTGCGCACCATCAGTTGGGAATCGCCCGCCTCCTTGATTGAAAAACTCATCAAGTACGAAGCAGTGCATGACATCCGCAGTTGGGCGGATTTGAAAAATCGCTTGGACAGCGACCGTCGTTGCTATGGTTTTTTTCACCCCAGCTTACCCAACGAACCCTTGATTTTTGTGGAGGTGGCGTTGTTGGACGAAATGGCCGACAACATCATGCCCTTGCTCGATGAGTCAGCTGCGCCCGAAGACTTGCAAAAGTCCACGGTGGCTATTTTTTACTCCATCAGTAACACACAAGGCGGCTTGAAAGGCGTGAGCTTTGGCGACTCGCTCATCAAACGGGTGGTGGAGACCTTGCGTGGTGAATTTCCAAAACTCAAAACCTTTGCCACCTTGTCACCCATTCCGGGCTTGCGTGCGTGGTTGGCGAAAAACGCGGAGCCGCTGCTGGTGCAACTCAATGCCAAAGAGTTGTCGGCCTTGGGACGTGAAATTAGTTTTGAACCACCCACGGCCAGCCATGTGCTGTCTGCCATTGAGCAGTCCATGGTGTTGGGGGCGCTGTCTGCCAAGTCGCCGCTGCGTCAGTTCCTCCTACGCGCTGGCGCCCATTATTTGGGGCAAGCCAAACAGGGTGAGCAAGTGCTAGACCCTGTGGCACGTTTTCATTTGGGCAACGGGGCACGCATCGAGCGCATCAACTGGTTTGCCGACCCCTCTGCCAAAGGCCTCAAGCAATCGCATGGCTTGATGGTCAATTACCTCTATGACCGCAAGCGTTTAGACAAACACCGCCAAATGTTGGACAAGGGCATCACCCCAGCTTCGGGTGATGTGGAAGACATGTATTTCAAATGAATCAGAGAACCCAAACCATCGAGGAGACACGCATGAAACATTTCAAAACAAACACAAGCCGCCGACACTGGATGGCACTCACCGCAGCCGCCTGCGCCGCATGGAGCTTGGGCGCACAAGCGCAAAGCGCCTGGCCCACCAAACCTGTGACCCTGATTGTTCCTTTCCCCGCAGGGGGTGGAACCGATGCGTTTGCGCGTCCGTTTTCTGCACAGTTTTCAAAGCAAACAGGTAAAACCTTGGTCATTGACAACCGTGGCGGCGCTGGCGGTAACTTGGGCGCAGGTGTGGCTGCCAAAGCTGCACCCGATGGCTACACCTTGTTCATGGGTGCTGTGCATCACTCGATTGCCCCCTCGATGTATGCCAAGCTGGATTACGACTTGGAACGCGACTTTGTGCCCTTGACCATGGTCGCCAGTGTGCCCCACGTGTTGGTGGTCAACCCCAAAAACGTGCCCAGCGACTTCAAAGCCTTCATGGAGATGGTGCGCAGCAAGCCAGGCAAATTCAACTACGGTTCAGCGGGTGGCGGCACTTCGCATCACTTAGCGGGCGAGTTGTTCAAACTGCAAAGCAAAACCTTCATCACTCATATTCCCTACCGTGGCGCAGGCCCAGCCTTGCAAGACTTGATTGCGGGCAATGTGGACATGATGTTTGACGGCTTGGGCTCTTCAGCGCAACACATCAAAGGTGGCCGCATCAAAGCCTTGATGGTGTCGGGCAACAAACGCAACCCATCCTTCCCTGACGTGCCATGCGCCGCTGAGCTGGGCATGCCCGACTACAACGTGACCACTTGGTATGGCCTGTGGGCGCCCAAAGGCACGCCTGCTGATGTACAAGCCCGCGTCATTGAAGAAGTGCGCAAAGCCGCAGTCTCGGACGACATCAAAACCAGCTGGGGCAACAACGGTGCTGAGTTTCCTAACCTGACAGGCGCTCAGTTTGGCAACTTCGTTTCCGGTGAAGTCAAAAAGTGGGCGAGTGTGGTGAAGGCTTCAGGTGCCAAACTCGATTAACCAAGAAGACAGACGATGAATCACAACCTGTATGCGGCCTTGCGTGCTGCGTTTCCCAAAAACTTAAACGCCACCGCCATCGAAACAGACGATGGCCTGCACTACAGTTGGTCCGACTTGGCGCGTGCCAGCGCCATGATGGCCAATCTGCTCAACTCGCTCCACATCCCCAAAGGTGCGCGCGTGGCTGTGCAAGTGGAGAAGTCGGTTGAAGCGATGATGCTCTACCTCGCCACCTTGCGTGCGGGCTATGTGTTCTTGCCTTTAAATACCGCTTACCAAAGCGCAGAGATTGAGTACTTCATAGGCAATGCTGAGCCAGCCGTGGTGGTGTGCAGCAGTAAAAATTTTGGTTGGGTCAGCAAAATTGCTTTCAAAGCCGGCACACACCACGTGTTCACCTTGGATGACAACCGCACCGGCAGCTTGCTGGAGCGGGCAGCGCATTGCTCAGACCAGCACCAAGCGGTGCAAAGCAAGGCTGACGATTTAGCTGCCATTCTGTACACCAGTGGTACCACGGGCCGCAGCAAAGGCGCCATGCTCTCGCACGGCAACATGCTCAGCAACGCACAGACTTTGAAAACCTATTGGGGATGGAAACCGGGCGATGTGCTGATTCACGCCTTGCCCATTTTCCACGTACACGGCTTGTTTGTGGCCATCCACGGCGCGTTGCTCAATGGCAGCAAGATGATTTGGTTGTCCAAGTTCGACCCCAAACTCGTCATCGCCAAAATGGCGCAAGCCACCGTGTTCATGGGCGTGCCCACGCTGTATGTACGCATGTTGGCCGAGCCCAGTTTGACCAAGGCACAAACTGCGAACATGCGTTTGTTCATTGCAGGCTCCGCACCGCTGCTGCTGGAAACCTTCAACGAATGGCACGAGCGCACAGGGCAAACGATTTTGGAGCGTTACGGCATGAGTGAAACCGTCATGCTCACCTCCAACCCTTATTCGGCAGATGCGCGCTACCCCGGTCAAACCGAACGCCGTGGTGGCACGGTCGGTTTTCCCTTGCCCGGTGTGTCGTTGCGCGTGCAAGATGACGAAGGCAAAGCCTTGCCCGTGGGTGAGATTGGCGGCATTCAAGTCAAAGGCCCCAATGTGTTTGGCGGCTACTGGCGCATGCCCGAGAAAACCAAAGAAGAATTCACCGCCGACGGTTATTTCAAAACGGGCGATGTGGGCAAGGTGGACGAGCGCGGTTATGTGGTCATCGTCGGTCGCAGCAAAGACCTCATCATCAGCGGTGGCTACAACGTCTACCCCGCAGAGATTGAGGGCTACATCAACGACATGCCCGGCGTGGCTGAGAGTGCGTTGATTGGCGTACCGCATCCTGACTTTGGTGAGGTGGGCGTTGCCGTGGTCATTGCCAAGCCCGGTGCCCAGGTGCATGCAGATGCCGTCATTACTGCACTCAAGTCACAACTCGCCAACTTCAAAATTCCGAAGAAGTGTTTTGTGGTGGCTGAATTGCCACGCAACACCATGGGCAAAGTACAAAAGAACGTGCTGCGGGAGCAGTACAAAGGTTTAACTAAAATCCACCGACCAAAGCCGCCGAATTCACCCGCTGCGTGATGTGCGCCAAAGCCTCATCCACTTGGTCGATCAAGATCAAGCACAGGTCACCTTTTTGCAAGCGCTCCATGGCGCGGTCAATCGCCAAGAACTCACCGTGGATTTCGTCAATATGAGTGGTGCGTTTTGCACCCTCCAATCCTTGGCGCAAGAGCTTGAGCACCTCACCATCCACGCGGCCACGTTGGCAAGCATCTTGGTACAACACCACATCGTCAAATGCTTCCCCAATGATGCGCGTTTGCTCGCGGATGTCTTCATCGCGGCGGTCACCTGCACCGCTGATGACCACGCTGCGTCGCTGGGCGGGCAAGTTGGTCACGGCTTGCACCAACGCTTTGATGGCGTCTGGGTTGTGGCCGTAGTCGGCAATCACGGTCGCGCCTTTGTAGTCGAACACATTGAAGCGTCCGGGCACAGCGTTGCTGTCGCTGACAAAAGTTGCCAAGCCTTTGCAGATGGTTTGCCAAGGCACACCCACGGCCCACGCAGCACCGATCGAGGCCATGGCATTTTCAATTTGAAAACCAATGGCACCGCTGCGCGTGACAGGAATTTCCGACAAAGGGATGCGCACCGAGTGGTGGCCTTGCATGGCGACGATTTGATCGTCTTCCACAAACAGCACACGTTTGTCTTGGGCACGGTGCGTGGCAATCACCGGGTGGTGTGAGTCCAAACCAAAGTAGGTGACTTGGCCCGGACAGTTGTTGGCCATGGCGGCCACGATGGGGTCTGTTGCATTGAGCACCGCAGTGCCAGACTCGGCCACGTTTTGGACGATGACGCGTTTCAACACAGCGAGGTCTTCAACGGTGGCGATGTAGTTCAGTCCCAAGTGGTCGCCCATGCCGATGTTGGTGACCACAGCCACTTGGCAGCGGTCAAAGGCCAAGCCTTCGCGCAGCATGCCGCCGCGTGCGGTTTCGAGCACGGCGGCATCCACATCGGGGTGGGCCAGCACGTTGCGGCCACTGCGCGGACCGCTGCAATCGCCGCTGTCGGTTTGGCGGCCATTGACATACACACCGTCGGTATTGGTCATGCCCACGCGTAAACCGTTGGCACGCAGCAGGTGCGAGGTCAAACGCACCGTAGTGGTTTTGCCGTTGGTGCCAGTCACGGCGATCACGGGAATGCGGCCATCACCGCCATCAGGGAACATGGTGGCCATGACAGCCTCGCCCACGTCACGGCCTTTGCCAAACGAGGGGCTCAGGTGCATGCGCAAGCCAGGTGCTGCGTTGACTTCGACCACGCCGCCACCTTGTTCTTCCAGAGGACGCAAGACCGATTCGCAGACCACGTCCACACCACAAATGTCCAAGCCCACCATTTGTGCGGCCGCTATGGCGCGCAAGGCGACTTCGGGGTGCACATCATCGGTCACGTCGGTAGCCGTGCCGCCGGTGGAGAGGTTAGCGTTGTTGCGCAAAATCACGCGTACGCCTTTGGCGGGCACAGAGTGGGCTTCGTAGCCTTGTTCTTGGAGGCGTGCAATGGCAATGTCATCGAAGCGAATTTTGGTCAATGCGGTGGCGTGGCCTTCGCCGCGACGAGGGTCAGCGTTGACGATATCGACCAGTTCACGCACGGTGTTTTTGCCGTTACCGATGACCAGTGGAGGTTCGCGGCGTGCGGCTGCTACGAGTTTGTTGCCCACCACCAGCAAGCGGTAATCGCTGCCAGGTAAGAAGCGTTCGACCAACACGTCATCACGGTGCGCGACGGCGGCCAAGTAAGCGGTTTTCACACCTGCTTCGGTGGTGACGTTGACCGAGATGCCTTTGCCTTGGTTGCCGTCACGGGGTTTGACCACCACGGGCAGGCCGATCTCTTGGGCGGCGGCCCAAGCGTCATCGGGACTGGTGACGGGGCGGCCCAGCGGCACGGGTACGCCTGCGGCATGCAGCAGTTTTTTGGTGAGTTCTTTGTCTTGCGCGATGGACTCGGCGATGGCGCTGGTGGCATCAATCTCTGCCGCTTGGATGCGTCGTTGCTTGCTGCCCCAGCCCAGTTGCACCAAGCTGCCTTCGGTCAAACGACGGAAGGGAATGCCACGCGCCATGGCTGCGTTGACGATGGAGCCGGTGGATGGGCCTAAGCGAATTTCTTCGTCGAGTTCACGTAGTTGATGAATAGCAGCATCCACATCAAAGCTGGTGTTGTTCAAGGCCGCGGTGCAGAGTTGATGTGCGAGCTTTAAGGCCATGACACCGACTTGCTCTTCGCTGTATTCCACGGCGACTTGAAACAAGCCTTTGTCGCTGGTGGGCGTGGTGCGGCTGAAGGTGACTGGGCAGCCAGCCTCGATTTGCAAATGCAAAGTCGCTGCTTCTAGCGCGTGCGCTAGGCTCAGCTTGACTTTGTGGTCCGTCGGTTGCAAGTTGCCCACCCCTGGGAACAGATTGCGCAGGCGACTTTCAAACGCTGCGTGTTGGCTCAGATCAATTTCGGCCTCGTCGCAAGTTGCCATGGCTTCCACGGCGGTGTGGCGTGTCCAGAGGTTGGGGCCGCGCAGGGCGCGGATACGAGAGACTTCCATTAGCGATTCATCCTTGCAAGGTCTTTAGCAGCGGTTTGTTTTTGCTGTCCGAAATTTTTCAAGCCAGCGCGTATCAGCAGTGGCGGTATGTCCAGCGACCAAGCGGTGGCGACAGCAGCCAGCAGCGTTGAGATGTGCAAGCCATTTTTGAGCAAGCGCGCAATCAATTCGAGGTCGAGGTGGAACAGTTGTGTCTCTTGGTCACCGCGTGCCAAGGTGACATGGCACTCCTTGCAAAACACGGCGCGACCACCTTGTTGCAAGTGGGCCGTGACGGTGGCGTTGTCTTGCGCTTTGGCGTAATACACGACTTCACCATCGCTCAACTCGGCCAAGGTCACCACAGCAGCTTCATCGGCGTTGAGCACCGCGGTGCCTTCGGGCAAGACCAAATCGACTTGGGTGCGAACCACGGTGCGCATTTGCTCTGGCGTTTGAATGTCGTTTTTTTCAATCAAGCTTGCGTTCGTGTCAGGCATGTGGGTGACGACGCCAATCAAGCAGCGGTCATAGGCCAAGCCTTCGTCCAAGATGTGTGCGGGCGTGGTTTCAAACACCGCTGCATCAAGCGCACGGTTGATGAGCAAACGCTCCGAGGCTTCAAAGCCCCGTGCATCGTATTTGCCCAAGTGGTGCTGATCCATGTACAGACCGTCTTTGCAGGCCAGACCAGTACGGCGCCCCGAGAGGTGCAGCAACCAAGCCACCAATTGCGCGAGCTCCGTGGTTTGCTGGCTGCCCACAATGCCGACGACGGGTATGCGACCCGACTCGTTGGGGCCAAACAGGTGTTCGACGATGGCTTTGCCAACAGGGCGTGGTTGGCCAACGGCGGGTTTGACGTGCATCAGCAAGCCGGGGCCTGCGTTGACCTCAATGATTGCTCCTTGGGTTTCTTCCAAGGGGCGAGAGATGTCTTGCGTCACGATGTCGATGCCTGCAATGTCCAAGCCAATCACGCGTGCCGCAAGGGTGGCCACGGCCGCGACTTCTGGGTGAACCAAGTCTGTCACGTCCATGCTCAAGTTGCCGTTGCGCTGGACCACCACAATGCGGCCCGCTTCAGGCACGCTGTCGGGTTCTAAGCCGTTGCGTTGAATTTCAAGCAAGGACATTTCGCCACGTGGGGTGTCCAGAAGGATTGAATAAAGCGGGAAGTCTTCAGTCGGCCCGCGACGTGGGTCGGAGTTGATTTGTTGGTCTATCAGTTGCGTGACCGTCGAGGTGCCGTCGCCGATGATCTGTGCAGTTTCGCCACGGGTGGCGGCCACGACGCGGTCACCCACGACCAAAACGCGGTGCTCGTCCCCGCGCACGTAGCGCTCAATCAGCACTTCGCTGCCTTCTTTCTCGGCGGCGATCCACGCTTTGCGCACGCCTTCTTCGGTGTTCACGTCAAGCGACACGCCCCAGCCACGGTTGCCATCCAAAGGCTTGACCACCACGGGCAGACCGATGTCTTGTGCGGCTTCCCACGCTTCGTCTGAGGTTTTGACAATCTGACCTTCGGGGACCGGGATGCCGCACTGGGTGAGCAAACGCTTGGTCAAGTCTTTGTCGCTGGAGATGCTCTCCGCGATGGCGCTGGTGCGGTCTGTCTCTGCCGTCCAAATGCGGCGTTGCTTAGAGCCATAGCCCAGTTGCACCAAGTTGCCTTCGGTCAGGCGAATGAAGGGGGTTTTGCGCTCGACCGCCGCATCGACGATGCACGCGGTGCTGGGGCCGAGGCAACGCAGGTCGGCAATCTTTTTCAAACGCTCGACCGTGCCGTTGATGTCGAACGGCTGGTTGTTGGCTGCGGCCATCACGATTTCACGGGCAGCCAAGAAGCTTTTGCGACCCAGTTCTTCATGCTCGGTTCGAAACACGACTTTGTAGATACCGCGCTTGCTGATTTCACGGGCCTTGCCAAACTCTGCGCGGGCACCGGCTAAGAGCTGCAACTCGATGGAGACGTGTTCCATGATGTGGCCCATCCATGTGCCACCCACCAAGCGGGTCAAGAAGCCGCCGCGATGGCCCACACCGCACTGGTGTTCGACCAAGCCTGGCAGCCAAGCGTTGAGGCGGTCGTTGAAGCCGTCAATTTTGTTGGAGGGGTGGTCTTCCATTTCACCCAAGTCAATGAGCGCTTCGATGATGGGACGGTAAGTCCAGATGTTGGGCCCACGCAAGTAGTTCATGCGCAGGATTTGAATGTCTTTGAAGGCCATATAGCTGAGCGGAGGTTCTTAGCAGAGGGTTGGGGGCAGGCAAGCACAGGGGAGTGCCGAGGTCGCTAAAGCAAGCTCGGAGGCTGCGGCGATACAATCATTCGTCAACGTGCTGGGGTGCAACAAAGTCCTGGCTCCTGCTTTTATTTTTATCGCCGTCCATCGATTTGCATCGATTGAAAGCAGCAACATTCCAATAATGAATTCTTCCTTATCGGCTCCCACCAAAGTTGTTTTCCCTGAGGGCTGGCGAACTTCAGCTGATGCACAACTGTCTACTCAAGAAAACGTTCTAGCGTGGCTAGAGGTTGACTTGAATGCCCAATTACATTTTTCGCTAGGGCTACTCATTGTGACAGACCAGCGGGTGCTTTTTGGGGTCCAAGACGCAGGTCCGACGCCTGTTTGGGACAGTTGGTCACTCGCTGCGGGGATGACGATGACCCACACCGATCACGCAGGTGTGGGTACCTTGAGTTTGCTCGATGCCACGCACCGCATCGCCAGCTGGCGCTTCACCTTGACGCACAACGTCACCGCCATGCGCTTGCAAGAGAAGTTCGCCGAGCGCATGGAGGTCTTGACCCACGGCAAGTCGCTGGCCTTAACCGCGCAGGCGCGTTGTCCGCAGTGCAAGTTACCGCTTGAAAACGTGGGGGATGCCTGCCCCGTGTGCAGTCGCGAGCAACATGCCCCACTGTCGACTTGGGGTTTGTTTCGCTTGTGGCGCTTTGCCAAGCCCTACCAACGGCGCTTGTTGGCTGGCTTTTTGTTGACGTTGGCTTCCACCGCCGCTACCTTGGTGCCGCCTTACTTGACCATGCCGTTGATGGACGATGTACTGATTCCGTTTCAAAACGGCAAAGACATCGACCATGATTTGGTCTTCATGTATCTGGGCGGTTTATTAGGGGCCGCGTTGTTGGCTTGGAGTTTGGGCTGGGCCAAAACCTACATCTTGGCCTTGGTGTCTGAGCGCATTGGTGCGGACTTGCGCACCACCGCGTATGAGCATTTGATGCGCTTGTCCTTAGAGTACTTTGGTGGTCGTCGTACCGGTGATTTGATGAACCGCATTGGCGCCGAGACTGACCGCATTTGTGTCTTTTTGTCCTTGCATTTGTTGGATTTCGCCACCGATGTCCTGATGATTGTGATGACTGCCTCCATTTTGATCAGCATCGATCCCAAGCTCGCCGCCGCCACGTTGCTACCGCTGCCGTTCATCGTGTGGTTGATTCACACCGTGCGCGACAAATTGCGCACCGGTTTCGAAAAGATTGACCGTGTATGGTCTGAGTTGACCAATGTGCTGGCCGACACCATTCCGGGCATCCGCGTGGTCAAAGCCTTCGCCCAAGAGACGCGCGAAGCCAACCGCTTTCGCGATGCCAACAAACACAATTTGGCGGTGAACGACCGCATCAACTTTGTGTGGTCCTTGTTTTCGCCCACCGTCACCTTGATGACCGAAGTGGGCTTGTTGGTGGTGTGGGGCTTTGGCATTTGGTTGGTGTCACACCACCAAATCACCGTGGGTGTGTTGGCCGCATTCTTGGCCTATATCGGGCGCTTTTACACGCGCTTGGATTCGATGAGCCGCATCGTGTCACACACGCAAAAAGCGGCGGCAGGTGCCAAGCGTATTTTTGAAATCTTGGATCACGTCTCCAGCGTGCCTGAGACGCCTCATCCACAACAACTACCGGTACCTTTGCAGGGCCACATCGAGATTCAAGACGCAGGCTTTCGCTATGGCAACCGCGCGGTGATTCGCGGCATGAACCTCAATATCCGCCCCGGCGAGATGATCGGTTTGGTGGGGCAAAGCGGCTCTGGCAAGAGCACCTTGGTGAACTTGATTTGCCGCTTCTATGACCTCAGCGAGGGTGCCATCAAGTTGGACGGCATCGACATTCGCAACATCGCGTTGTCCGACTTTCGCAGCCACATTGGCATGGTGTTGCAAGAACCGTTTTTGTTCTTCGGCACGATTGCCGACAACATTGCCTACGGCAAACCCGATGCCACACGTGAGCAGATCGTGGCCGCTGCCCGTGCCGCCCACGCGCATGAGTTCATCTTGCGTTTGCCGCAAGGCTACGATTCCTTGGTAGGCGAGCGTGGTCAAGGCCTGTCGGGGGGCGAGCGTCAACGTATTTCGATTGCGCGGGCCTTGCTCATCAACCCACGCATCTTGATCTTGGACGAAGCCACGGCTTCTGTGGACACCGAGACCGAGCAAGAAATTCAAAAAGCCTTGGATAACTTGGTGCAAGGCCGCACCACGATTGCCATTGCCCACCGTTTGTCCACGCTCAACAAAGCCGACCGCTTGGTGGTGATGGAACAAGGCGTGGTGGTGGAGGAGGGCGACCACGACACGCTGATGGCACGACAAGGCGCGTACTACCGCCTCTATGAAGCCCAAGCCAAAAATGCAGAAGACGCCGTGGCGCGTGTTTCGACCCAGGAGTCTGTATGAGTGCCGCTGCCTTGACCTCTCACTTTCATTTGGCGTTTGACCCCTTTGGCAAGTTGATCATCACCTTGGCCGATGGCTCGCAGCATGTGGGCGCCGTGGTAGCGCGTGCGTTCCCGATTGCTGCACCCGAGGAAAGCATTTCTATTGTGAGTGCCGAAGGCAAAGAGCTGATGTGGATTGAAAACCTCAACGACTTGCCCGCGCATGAACGCGACATCGTGGCGCAAGCCCTAGAAGGCCGCGAGTTCATGCCTGAGATCTTGCGGTTGGATGGCGTCAACAGTTTTTCAACGCCCAGCGTGTGGCGCGTGCAAACCAGCCGTGGCCCCACGCAGTTGATGCTCAAAGGCGAGGAAGACATTCGCCGTTTGAGTGCGAACCGACTGATCGTGGCCGATGCCCACGGTGTGCAGTTTTTGATTCGTGATTTGTCTTCACTCGACCGCCACACCCGCAAATTGCTAGATCGTTTTTTGTAAACCGTCAGCGGCCTTCGCAGGTGGCAAATAAATCACGCTCGCGCTGGTAAGCAGAGGTCTTGATCGCCATCAAGCCCAACACCGAATGGAACAAGTTGTCGTGTGACAAGGGTTTGTTGCGATCGGCTTGCAAGCAGCGGGTGCTCACACGGCTGAGTTGCTCAAACCCTGGTGATAGCCAAGTGATCAGTGGCACCGTGGTTTGCTCAGGCGGCGCCACACTGTAGGGCAGGCCGTGCAAGTACATGTTTTTCTCACCCAAGGATTCGCCGTGGTCGGACACATAGAGCATGGCCGGTATCGTGGTTTTTTCATGGGTTTTGAGCCAAGCAATCACGCGTGACAAAAAGTAGTCGGTGAATACCAAGGTGTTGTCGTAGGCGTTGACCACTTGGGCGCGGTCACATTGTGAGAGCGAGGTGTCGGTGCATTCAGGGGTGAACTTTTTGAACTCCGCAGGCGTGCGCTTGAAGTACGCAGGTCCGTGGCTGCCCATTTGGTGCATCACCACCACGGTGCCGCGAGCGCGACGCTCGGCGGGGAGTTTGGCCAACTCGGCGTCAATGCGGGCGAGCATCACGGTGTCACGGCACTCATCGCCTTCGCAGTACTCGGGCAATTTCAGGTTGGAGGTGTTCACGTAAGGCACACGCGCACATTGGCCCTTGCAGCCCGATTGGTTGTCCATCCACAACACGGCCAAGCCCGCGTGTTGCAACACATCGAGCATGTTTTCAAACTCGTGGCTGCGTTTGGCGAAATCGGTGCGCCCCAAGTGCGAGAACATGCAAGGTAGGGACTCCGCTGTGCTGGTGCCGCATGATCTGACTTGGGTGAAGCTGGTTACATTTTCGTGAGCCAGCAAGGGGTTGGTGCTACGCGAGTAACCATTGAGCGAGAAGCTCTGACTGCGAGCTGTCTCGCCCAACACAAACACCAGCAAGGGCGGCTGCGGTGGCTTGCTGTTTGTGCGCCCACCGATATGAGCGTCCTGGCCCAAAGGCTGCATGGGGCCTCGCGGTTGCTCAGACGGAATGACCGTCATGTCCAACACCGCATAGACGCTGTTGAGCGGGTTGATTTGGTAGCGCATTTCGGTGTAGTTGCGCATCAACGATGCGAAGTCTTGAAACACCAGTTGCGTTGTGCCAAAAGCCAGCACCAGCCCGCCCGCAAACAGACCTGCATTGCGCAGCATTTGCCACGCCACGGGCGGTGTGGTTATGAGTTGTCGCCATAGCCAAATCAGCGGCAGTACAGCCAAGCCGACAACTGTCGCGAGCAATCGCCAGCTCAGTTGGTCACGCGTTTCACGGGTGTCGGTTTGCAGCACATTCACCAGCATGGGGGTGTCCAACACCACGCCATACATCAGCATGTAGTGCGTGGCGAAAGCCGCTAACAGCAAGAGCAAGGTGATGGCCGGTTTGAGTGTGAACCGCCACGCGAGCAGCGACAGCAGGGCGGCCACCAAGCACGCAATGATCAAGGCGAATGCCGCGCCAAACGCCATGCCATGCCAGCCTGTGAGATCAGGCACAAGCAGCAAGGTTTTCCAAAGTGCCAAGTTACCCAAAACCGACAGCCACAGGCTGGCCACGATCACCACGGTTGTGGCCGCGCGGGGGGGGCGAACGGAGGAGGCTAAGAATATGTTGCGCATATGCGGTGCCTAGGCACAGGTTTCAAGTGGGCCATGCACCACATAGACTTGGCTGCGCGCATGTGCCATGTGTTTGAGCCAGTCGATCAGCAATTGCTTGCCGTCATACTTGACCAAGTATTTAGAACTGGTGACCGTCCCGGTGCCACCCAAAAATGTGATGTTGACGCTCATAGGCGAAGTATCCCCTCTTTGTGTAAAGACACTTCGCGTGATTTAGTTGAAAAAGCGCTTGAGCTTGTCGGCCCACCCACCTTCGGCAGGTGAATGTTTGGCGCCGCCTTTTTTCAGCGCTTCGTCGAGTTCTTTGAGCAACTTGCGCTGATGTTCCGTAAGCTTGACGGGTGTCTCCACCAAGATGTGGCAATACAAGTCGCCAGGGAGGCTGGAGCGAATGCCCTTCAAGCCCTTGCCACGCAAACGGAACTGCTTGTCGTTTTGTGTGCCTTCTGGGATGTCAATCGCAGCTTCGCCAGCCAAGGTGGGCACACGAATTTCTCCGCCTAACGCAGCCGTGGTGATGCTGATGGGCACCGAGCAATGCAGGTCATCCCCGTCACGTTCAAAAATGTCGTGTTTTTTGACGCGAATTTCGATGAACAAGTCGCCGGGTGGGCCGCCGTTGGTACCAGGTTCGCCATTGCCCGTGCTGCGAATGCGCATGCCATCGTCAATGCCCGCAGGAATTTTGACCTCCAGCGTCTTTTGCTTCTTGATCTTGCCTTGGCCGTGACAGCTGGTGCAAGGGTCGGGAATGACTTTCCCCGAGCCGCGGCAGTGCGGGCAGGTTTGCTGCACGCTGAAAAAGCCTTGGCGCATTTGCACCTGGCCGCTGCCGTGGCAGGTGGTACAGGTTTTGACCGAGGTGCCGGGTTTGGCGCCCGTGCCACTACAGGTTTCGCAGTTGTCCCAGCCTGGAATTTTGAGCTGTGCATCTTTGCCGTTGGCTGCATCCTCCAGCGTGATTTCCATCGCGTAGCTCAAATCATTGCCACGGTAGACCTGTCGGCCACCTGCGCCACGACGTTGCTGACCAAAGATATCACCAAAAATATCGCCAAAGGCCTCACCGAAGCCTGCACCGCCAAAGCCCGTAGGTCCACCAGGGCCACCGCGCATATTGGGGTCGACGCCTGCATGACCGTACTGGTTATAGGCGGCCCGCTTTTCAGCATCGGACAACATTTCGTAGGCCTCTTTGACCTCTTTGAACTGTGCCTCAGCTTCCTTGGCTTTGTCGCCTTGGTTGCGGTCGGGGTGGTACTTCATCGCGAGTTTGCGATAAGCCTTTTTGATCTCGTCGTCGCTCGCACTTTTGGCGAGGCCGAGTACTTCATAAAAATCGCGTTTGGACATGGTGGGCGTGCCGTTTTTTTGTGGGGCTTCATCAAGACTTCGCCGCGTGTTCACCTTTTCAGGCGAAACGCGGCGAGGTCAGCTCAGAAGTTGGGAAAAGGAGTTAGCCTTTTTTGACTTCTTTCACTTCAGCGTCGACCACGTTGTCGTCGGCGGGTTTGGCTTCAGGAGCAGCGGCTGTGCCACCAGCAGCTTGGGCTGCTTGCATGTCGGCGTAGACTTTTTCACCGAGCTTTTGTGACGCCGTCATCAAGGCTTCGGTCTTGGCATCGATGTCGACTTTGTCTTCGCCCTTTAATGCTTCTTCGACTTCTGTGATGGCGGCTTCGATGGCTTCTTTTTCGCCTGCGTCGAGCTTGTCGCCGTGCTCACCCAAGCTCTTCTTCACGCTGTGCACAGCGGCGTCAGCTTGGTTGCGCGCCTGCACGATTTCGAGTTTCTTCTTGTCTTCAGCGGCGTTCAACTCGGCGTCTTTCACCATTTGTTGAATCTCGTCTTCGCTCAAACCAGAGTTGGCTTTGATCGTGATTTTGTTTTCTTTGCCAGTTGCTTTGTCCTTGGCACCCACGTGCAAAATGCCGTTGGCGTCAATGTCAAACGACACTTCAATTTGAGGTGTGCCACGGGCGGCGGGAGCAATGCCTTCGAGGTTGAACTCGCCCAAGCTCTTGTTGCCAGCCGCCATTTCGCGCTCGCCTTGGTAGACCTTGATGGTCACGGCAGGTTGGTTGTCGTCGGCAGTCGAGAAGGTTTGTGCAAACTTCGTGGGGATGGTCGTGTTCTTGGCGATCATCTTGGTCATCACGCCGCCCAAGGTTTCAATACCCAGCGAGAGCGGTGTCACGTCGAGCAACAACACGTCGGTGCGGTCGCCAGACAAGACTTGACCTTGAATCGCAGCGCCCACGGCCACGGCTTCGTCAGGGTTCACATCACGACGTGGTTCTTTGCCGAAGAATTCTTTGACCTTGTCTTGCACCTTGGGCATGCGGCTCATACCGCCGACCAAGATGATGTCGTCAATGTCACTCACCGACACGCCCGCATCTTTGATGGCGGTGCGGCAAGGTGCGATGGTGCGCTCGACCAACTCGTCCACCAACTGCTCCAACTTGGCGCGGTTGAGTTTGATGTTCAAGTGCTTAGGACCTGTGGCATCAGCTGTGATGTAAGGCAAGTTGATGTCTGTGGAGGTGGATGAAGACAGCTCAATCTTGGCTTTTTCAGCCGCTTCTTTTAGGCGTTGCAAAGCCAACACGTCTTTGGACAAATCAACGCCAGATTCTTTCTTGAACTCGCTGATGATGAAGTCGATGATGCGTTGGTCGAAGTCTTCGCCACCCAAGAAGGTGTCACCGTTGGTGGACAAGACTTCAAATTGTTTTTCGCCATCGACATCAGCGATTTCGATGATGGACACGTCAAACGTGCCGCCACCCAAGTCATATACCGCAATCTTGCGGTCGCCCTTTTCGGTTTTGTCCAAACCGAAGGCCAAGGCTGCAGCGGTGGGTTCGTTGATGATGCGCTTGACATCCAAACCAGCGATGCGGCCTGCATCTTTGGTGGCTTGGCGTTGTGCGTCGTTGAAGTAAGCAGGCACCGTGATGACGGCTTCGGTCACTTCTTCTCCGAGGTAGTCTTCGGCGGTTTTCTTCATTTTGCGCAAAATTTCAGCGCTGATTTGAGGTGGGGCCAACTTGGTTCCACGTACTTCCACCCATGCGTCACCGTTATCGGCTTTGGCAATGGTGTAAGGCATCAAGTCGATGTCTTTTTGAACCTCTTTTTCGCTGAACTTGCGACCAATCAAACGCTTGACCGCATACAAGGTGTTGCGTGGGTTGGTGACGGCTTGGCGCTTGGCTGATGCGCCGACCAAGATTTCGCCATCTTCTTGATACGCAATGATCGACGGTGTGGTGCGCGCGCCTTCGGCGTTCTCGATCACTTTGGTCGTGTTGCCTTCCATGATGGCCACGCACGAGTTGGTGGTGCCCAAGTCAATACCGATGATTCTTCCCATGTTCTTACTCCAGTGATTTTTAAAAATTCAGATGAACGGTAGATGCGGATAACCCTGCCGTTTTCAAGTGTTTTATTTCGGTGCAGCCACCGTGACCAAGGCAGGGCGTAGCACGCGCTCAGCAATCAAGTAGCCCTTTTGCAGCACGGCGACTACGGTGTTGGCTTCTTGATCGGCCGGTACTACGCTGATCGCTTGGTGTTGTGCGGGGTCAAACTTGGCGCCTGCTGCCGGGTCAATCGCGATGATTTTGTTGCGCTCCATGGCGCTTTTGAGCTGGCGCAGCGTGGCTTCGGCGCCTTCGCGGATTTGCTCAGGCGTGGCGGTTTGCACGGCCAAGCCAGCTTCGAGGCTGTCGAGCACGGGCAGCAAGCTGTCGGCGAAGCTCTCGAGCGCGAATTTACGGGCTTTAGATACTTCGTCTTCAGCGCGGCGGCGGGCGTTTTGTACCTCGGCTTGACCACGGACGTATTGGTCTTGCAACTCCGTCACTTTGGCTTGCAATGTGATGACTTCCTCTTGCGCTTGCGCCAACGGGTCCAACGCAGTGGTGGGGTCGGTGTCGGGGGCAGGCGCTTGAGCAGCCATGTGGGCGGCCAAATGTGCGGGAGTGGTATCTTGGTTTTCTGTAGGTTCTGACATGCTTTATACGGTTTGTGGGAGGGGATATTTAGCAGAGCTGAGGGCATCCAACCCTATTTCAAGAGGGGTTTTCTAAAAAAATTGGACAGGGCAAAACAAAGCGGGGCCAAGCCCCGCTGTGGATCGGCAGCGCAACCGGCTGCCGTACTGCCTATTTATTCGAGGCCGAGCAGTTCGACGTCAAACTTCAATGTGGCATTCGGTGGAATCACACCACCCGCGCCGCGTGCGCCATAGCCCAGTTCTGGCGAGATGATGAGGGTGCGCTGCCCGCCAATCTTCATGCCTTGCACGCCTTCGTCCCAGCCCTTGATGACCATGCCTGCGCCCAAGGGGAAGTCAAACGGGTCATTGCGGTCGCGGCTGGAGTCGAACTTGGCGCCTTGCTCGCCGTCTTGGTACAGCCAGCCTGTGTAATGCACGCTGACGTGTTGACCCGCGGCGGCTTGGGCACCTTCGCCCACCACGTGATCAATGTATTGCAAGCCGGAAGGGGTGGTGTTCATGGCAAATCCTTGAGGGTCAAAAATAAAAGCACAGAGTGTAGCGACCCTTCGGTAGCCAAAGAAAAGCCCCGATGTATTGGCATCGGGGCTGGGCGTCGCGGAGGATGCGGTCACATCTTGTGGCCGTACCGAGGCTCTCAGTGAGCGGGCCGCAGCACGCGGGTGCGCAGCACGGGGTAGAGCACCGCGCTGACCACGACCGAGGTAAAGAATTGAATCGGGATCACGCGGTTGAGCACGTAATGCGCCAGTACGGTGGCGACGAAGCAGGTGATGACGCCAGACCAGTTGATTTGCTCAATCGTTTCGCTGGCATGCGAACGGTTCACAAAGAAATAGTCCACGATCATGATGGTCGCAAAGGCGGTGGTGATGACCCCCAAAATCTCAATCCAAGCTTGCACCTGCCCCAAGATACCAAACGCAATGAGCAGCAAACCGATCACGTTGGCCAAGACCACCATGGTGACGCGCCGCGCACGCAAGCCCATGGCATCAAACAGGTTGGACAAGGCCAGTGAGCCGCTGTAGGTGTTGAGCACCTGTGCTTTGCCTTGTGCCAAGACCATCAGGATCACGCCCAACGCGCCACCGAACAGCAAAAATGCGGCGGTCACACCATCGGGACTCATGGCAGCTTGCTGTGCCACGGCGGGCGACATGTGCCCGACGTTGGTGTAGTGCTCCACCAGTTTGCCCATGCCCGCGTACATGAACACCGCCCCAATGAACACCATCACGATGCTCATCGCGATATTTCCCACAGCAGCAGCGGCACCAATGTCGCCCGAGCTTTTGGCGTAACGACCCAAGTCGGCATCCACCAATGCCAAAGCACCCGCCGAACCAATCAAGACATTGGTGGCAAAAATGAATTTACCCATGTCATCGCTCGCCCCCATGGCGGCCAAGGCTTCAGGGGGGAGCAAGGCGCCAAACGAGAACACGTTCTGATCGGCATGTGCGCTGACCACCGTGAAGGTCATGTACACCAGCAAGCACATGAAAGCGACCAATGTGTAGGAGGAGATTTTCGAAACCAACTCAAAGCCATAAGCCGTCAACAACACCCAAGCCAAGGTGAGTGCCCCATAAATCAGAAGCTGGTTTCTGAAGATGTCTTCCAGTCCCAAGGCAAAGCGAAAACCCGCGTACAGCAACGCATTTTCAAGCGCCAAAAACCCGATGATCATGAAGCCAAAAATCAAGGAGCCAATGATGCTGCCTTTGATGCCAAAGCCGTAGCGTCTGGCCATCACCGTGCTGGACAAACCAGTTTTGTAGGCGATGTGACCACAAGCCCAACCGATCAACCAACCCACAACAGCCACAAATAAACCCGCCGTCAAAGCGATCTTGAAGCCAGCCACAAAACTGGTGAGAGCACCAAAAAACAAAATGATCAGCGTGGTGACGATGCCCGCCGTGTTCCACGACAGCTTCAGCCAGCCCTGTCGCATGTGCGGAGGGACTTGTTCTAGCGCATGGTCTTCCATGCGCTCTTGCAGATTGGGTGTTCCCATGGTTGTCTCCTGTTTGTTATCTTGTGATTGAGGGGGGGATTTCAAAAGGGCACTGTGGCCTTCAGCCACAAAGCGGTGCCTTGTGTGGTGTTGCGTACCGAGAAGTCTTTTTGGTATTTTGCGGCCACGAAGAAGCCTTTGCCTGTGTTGTAAATCACCGAAGGCCCCAGGCCATTGGCGCTGGCTTTTTTGCCGTCTGTTGCAACACCCTCTCCGCTGTCACTTTGAACTTGTGTGCGCACATAGCCGCCCAAGCCCGCGACCCAATGAGGGGCGACACCCCAACCCAAGGAATAGTCCACCACGAACTCAGAGCCTGACTTGTAGCCTGTTGCACTGTTTGCGCTGTTGAGGCTGTAGGTTGCTTTGTAGTCCGCATTGAAACCAGTTGGGTTGATGTGACTCAACGCATGGATCAACTGCACCGAACGGTAGTTGTTGCCAATGTTGAACGGACTGGCTTTGTCATAGCTGCCAGTTGGTAACTGCAAGTTGACCGCCACCGCACTGTGCAAACTGGCGCTGTGGTGGTAAGCCACAGCAGGGCCAAAAGCGATATCGCCTAACCCGCTTTTGGATGTGCTTGTTCCGCCCACGGTGCCGTCAATTTTGACCAGTGGCACAGTCATGCCCCACAACAAATGGCCGTCCAAAAGACGTTGTTCAGTTGACCACGTCAGTCGAGCCACCGCCGCATTGGCGATGAGCTTGAAGTCGGCGGGTGTCGCCACCTTGCCCGAGCCATCCAAGGCCCGATCGGTGCTGTAGTGCTGGCCATAAGCCAGTACATAAAACCCAGGAGGAGGTGCTGCCCCTGCCAAGAAGTTTTCAGCGCCGACAGGAATAGGTGAGGCCGCTTCCACGGCCATGCTGTCAAGGCTGATCAATGCCAAGATGGCCGCAACAAGCATCGCTTTTGTGTTGGGTTGGTCGAGATTTTTTTGCATGGTTGTTTCCTTTTTAAATGCACAACAGGGTGCGGGTGGTTAACGAGAGGGGATGAAGCGCCCGTATTGCGCCTGGCCATAACCCAAGGGTTCGTCGCAAGCGGGCATCACGGAGTGTAGTTGTTGAATCTGCCCAATCACCAAGGCGTGATCGCCTCGGTGCAGGATGTCGTTGACCTGGCAGCGCATGGCGACCAAGGCGTCGTCTAGCAGCCACACGCCGTCGTAGCAAGACCACAGCGCATCGGCGTAGCGGGCCTCGGCCTTGCAGCCGCCCACGCCTGAAAAACGCTGTGCTACAGCGACTTGGTTGAGGTTTAAAACATTGACGCCAAATTGACGTGCGCTTTGCAAAAGTGGAAAAGAGGACGAGGTGGGGTTGACCGAGAGCAGCAGTTCTTGCGATGACGGTGACAACGAGACCAGCGAAGTGATGGTCAAGCCGCTGCGCTGCCCTTGGTGTGCCACGGTGATAACGCTGACGCCGCCCAAGGTCTGGCGAAACGCCTGACGAAAATCATCGGCACTCGGTTCCACGGAATTCACGCGCCTATCCATATGCTTACCTGATGCCGCGTTGCGACAAAAGCGGCAACACGGTATCGCGGAAGTAAGGGAACTCTTTGACGTAGTCAAGGAAGGAGAGCGTTGTTCCTCTGAAGCCCGCTTCGTGGAGGGAGACGATTTTGTCTGCAATTTGCTGAGGCGTTCCCACCAGCGGGAAGCCGCCATGACCGGCAGCAAAGAGTGCGCGAATTTGCTGCAACAAATCGTGTGGGAAGCTTTGCGCGTGGGCCAGTTGCAAGCGCATGAGGTTGTCCACCGCCACCCAGTCGGCGTTGTCTTGCAGGCGCTGCCACTCGGCTTGGGCCTCGGCCTCGGTGGGGCGGCAAATGACGTGCGAGAAGGTCATCACATCAATCTGACGTGCTGCGGCTTTGGCTTTTTGTTTGAGGTCATCAATCTCCTCTTTGGAGCGTGCCAGGTCAATGGCGGGTGTGAACAAGAAGTTGGCATTGCGTACCGCAAACTCGCGCCCTTGCGGCGATCCCGCCGCGTTGATGATGGGCGGCAGCACCTGTGGGCGTGGGTTGCCATAAGTGCCTTTGGTGTTGAAGTATTGGCCCTTCCAGTCAAAGGCGCTGGTTTCTTTCCAAATTTTTTGGATGAAGTCAAACCACTCCTGCGCGTAGCCGTAACGGGTTTCGTGGTCATCGGGCAAGGTCAGTCCAAGGGCTTCGTACTCGGGCTTGTTCCAGCCCGCCACCACGTTGAGCCCGACGCGACCTTGCCCGATTTGCGACATGGTGGCTATTTGCTTGGCGATCACCACGGGATGGTTGGCGCTGGTGTGAACCGTGGCAAAGATGGTGAGCTTTTGCGTGTGCGCCAACAAGGCGGTGGCCCATGTCACGGTCTCCAACACTTCGCCGTGAAAATCGGTCTCGCCGCCGTAGCCAATCCAGCGGGCAATCGGCAGCATGAAGTCCATGCCCGCTGCATCCATCATTTGCGCCAATTTCAGGTTGTTGTCCCAGTTGGCCCTCCAGCGCTCGGGTAGCTTGGAGACGGTCATGCCCCCCCCGCAGTTGGTGGAAAACGTACCAAGTAGAAATTTTTTGTGTGTGAGGAAGGGATGCTGCGCACTCATGGGGTGGTCTCCTGAGAAGGTTGGGTTGAAAAAGAAGGGGTTGCCTCGGAGGCGATGGAGAAATGCCGGTCGATCGCTTGGGCCAGCAAGCCGCTGTCTAGTTCTTTCAGGGCGAGTGCACGCCAGTTGGCCAGCGTGTGCGCCGCATGGGCTTGACCGCACAGTTTTTGTGAGGCGTTCAGCAGCAGGGCGTACTTGGTGTTGCCGCGCTCGTGGGTGTCGCTGTAGCCCTTGATGAGGCGACGGCAGCGCAACAACTCCACAGCCAAGGCGCGGTCTTGTGCGGCCAGCTTGTCCACTTCGGTGAGCCAATGCTGCCAATGCGCGCGCTCCACCGCGTGGCGGTGGTTGCCGCGCCGCCAGCGTCGCAGACCAGCGAGGCAGCGCAGTTGCAGATGACCCCCAACGGTGTGGGCATCGATGCGACGACTGCGATCGACAATGCGCGTCAACCACGCACAGCAGGCGGGAGTGCGTGACAGCCACTGGGCCCAAGCCTTAGGCAGCAGCCCCAGCACCTCGTTCAAACGGGGGTGGAAGAACTCTTGACTGCCATAGACTTGCCCCGCCTCTGCGCCCACTTCTTGGCGCAACCGCACAAAGCGTTCGGCACGGCTTTTGAGGTCGGCCACGCGGATCACATCGTCGTAGCTCATGGCCACCGCAATCCAGCGGGCGGCTTCCATCGTCAAGACGTGACCCACATTGCTGATGTCATGCGCTGCTCTGTCATGTCGCGCTATTTGCGCCACGCAGTCCAAGTACTCTTGACCGTAGGCCACATCTTGGTAGTCCACCACCCGTGCCAGTCCTTCGCCGAGCCACGGCCAAGCCACTTGCACGAAGTCGCGCCGAATGCGCTCGAGCAGGGCTTGCAGCGCAGGGGCTTGCGCGTGCGATGGCAGCGGTCTGGGCGCTGTGCTCATGGGCTCTTGGGGCAACAGCGGGACTTCACCTTGCTGGGCCAAGCATGCACCGGCATGCAGCGCCCGTAAGCTGGCTTGCACGCCAATACCACTGCGCTGCACCACCGCTTCAAAAGCTTCAAGCGGAAAAGGCAGCACCTCACTGGCCGCCAAAGCACCCAACAGACTGGCAGAAATCACACTGCCTTGCGCCACAGCCAGCGCCTGCATATCGCCCGCAATCACACGTTTGGCATGGGCTTGCAAGGCTTGCAGTACGGCAGGGGCGTTGGCGACGCCGTTGCCAGGCGTCATCTTTTCTTGCACGGCATAGGTGCGGTGGCTGCTGGCGATGACGGTGGTGCGGTCTGGTGTGACCAAGCCGCGTTCAATGGCGCGACCCGCCTCCATCCATTCCGCCGCAATCAGGATATCGACTTGCCCAGGGATGGGCATCAAGGCCATCACAGGCTCGCGTCCAGGCGTGGGCTCGACCAACTCGATGTAGTACACCGTGGCACCCGTGCGCTGTGCCACGCCTGCAACCGAGGTGGCTTGTGCGGTCCAGCCTGTGTGCTCGGCCAAATCAACCAGCCAGTCCACCAACACGCCGCCGCCTTGGCCACCCAGGGCCATCACGGCAATATGAAAGCTGCGCGGTGAACTCATGCGCTGGCCTCTTGGTCTGTGTGTGATGCGGCGCTGTAGAGCGCACGCTCGGCATGACGTTGCCGCCATTCGCGTTGCCGCCAATGACCGAGCAGACCTTCACGCAGTCGATGCAGCCAGCGCTCCCACCGACGGGCGTTGTGGATTTTGTGGAGTTTGTAGAACGAGGGGCACAGCACGGCAGCGTCCGCCACTTCGCCGCAGTGACCGCAAGCCACACAGTGTTCGTCGACGAACGCCACGGGGTCAGGCTTGAGGGCGTCGCCGCTGGGGCGCAGGCTCAAACTGGGGCAGCCCGACACGCGCATGCAAGCGTGGTCGCCGCTGCACACGGCGGCATCAACGCCAAAGCGTTCATGCACCACCCGCTGCTGCGCCTGAATCGCTTTGACCTTAAGGGGCTTTTCGCGACGTTGGCGATTGAGCATGCACTCGCTTTGCGCGACGATCACTTTGGGACCTGGCACGCGACTGGTCATGGCTTCGGTGAGGGTGCGGCGCATGGTGTTGACGTCGTAGGTGTGCGTCAGTGTGCGCACCCATTGCACACCCACACCGCGAACGGCCTGCTCTATCGGGTGCAAGGTGCTGCGATGGGGGTGGGTGTTGCGCGACGAGGGCAGGTCTTGTCCGCCTGTGGCCGCAGAGTAATTGTTGTCAACGATGACGAACACGTTGTCGTGCTGGTTGAACACAGCGTGCGCAATGCCCGAGGTCAAGCCGTTGTGCCAAAAGCCGCCATCGCCCATGAAAGCGACGGCTTTTTTGTGCGCGCCCAGCATGCCGCCCGCATTGAAGGCCGAAGCGCTGGCCGCCCCCAAACCGTAGCCCATGGTGGTGGCCCCGATGTTGAATGGCGGCATGATGGAAAACAAATGACAACCGATATCCGCCGCCACATGGTGTTTGCCCAGCACCTCTTCGGTGAGTTTGTAGGCAGAAAAAATAGGGCGCTCAGGGCAGCCCACGCACAGCCCAGGCGGGCGTGGCGGCAGCACCCCGGCAGCGAGCGGCGCTGGCGTTCCTACAGCGGTGGGTGTTGCTAGAGGCGTAGGCTTTACGAAAGGGCTGGGTAAGCTGACCGCCACAGGCGCGGCAAAGGCGGCGGGGTGGTGATGTTGCACAAAGCGGTGAATGGCTTTTTCCAGCACGTGCACGGTGTAGTCCCCACCCATGGGCAAGAGGTCTTTGCCATGGATGCGGGTTGGCAGTCCATGCCGACGCAGCAGGGTGTGCAAGTGCTGCTCGTGGTAGTCGGGCTGACCTTCCTCCACCACCAGCACGGCGCGTTTGTCGGCACAAAAGCGCAGCACCTCGCTCTCGACCAAGGGGTAGGCCACGTTCAAAATGTACAAGGGCACGCGACTGTCGCCAAACAAATTGGCCAAGCCTTGCAGGTACAGCGCACGCAGCACGTTGTGCGACAACCCCCCCAGCGTGATGATGCCGATGTGTTCAATGTCACCCGCACGCATTTCATTGAGACTGTGTTCGGCGATGAAGCGCTCGGCGGCGGGCCAGCGCTGCTCAATTTTTTCACGCTCGTGCAGGAACGAGGCAGGCGGCAAAACGATGCGGTTCAGGTCGCGTTGTGGTTGCTCTAGCGCTTGGCGTAGGCTAAAGCGGGGGCGCAGGTTCTCACGGGTGGTGAAGCTGCCATGCAGGTGGCATGAACGAATACGCAATTGCAGCATGACGGGCGTGTGACTGGCCTCGGACAAGGCAAAGCCGTCATGCACCGCTTGCACGATGGAGGGCAAGTGGGGGCGCGGGTCTAGCAACCACATTTGTGACTTCATGGCAAACGCATGGGTGCGCTCTTGCATGATGGACGAGCCCTCGCCGTAGTCCTCGCCCACGATGATGAGTGCGCCACCCGTGACCCCGCCCGAGGCCAAGTTGGCCAAGGCATCGCTGGCGACGTTGGTGCCCACAGTGGATTTCCAAGTGACCGCACCGCGCACGGGGTAATTGACCGATGCGGCCAAGGCTGCTGCTGCTGTGGCCTCGCTAGCGGCGGGCTCAAAGTAAACGCCCAAGTCTTGCAAGATGGGTTGGGCGTCGGACAACACATCCATCAGATGCGAGATGGGCGAGCCTTGGTAGCCTGTGACATAACCGACGCCGCACTCCAGCAACGCCTTGGTGACGGCCAAAATGCCTTCACCCCGAAACACGCTGCCAGCGGGGACTTTGAGTTGTTCGACTTCTCTGGCAAATGAGCGCTCAGCCATGACACAGTTCTCCTGATGGATGTGATGCGTTCATAGATTCAGCGCTGCACCAGTGCTAAGACTCGCAGAGGTGAGCCCGAGCCTTGTTTGATTTTCAGAGGCGCGCTGATGATGACCGCACCCGTGGGGGGCAGCAAGTCCAAATGACGCAGGCATTGCAGCCCGTATTTGTTGGCCCCGTGCATCAAGGTGTGGCAAGGGTAAGCCACAGGCCAAGCGTAGGACTGGCCTGCATCGGTGTTGATGGTCTCGACACCAAAGCCGCGCACCTCGCGACCAATCAGCCATTCGACGGCCGCTTGTGTGGGGCCAGGGGTGTGAGCGCCATCGGCTTGCAGGTTGACAAACGCGGCGGGGTCATCCACGCGTCGGCTCCAGTCGGTTCTGAACAACACCCATGCCCCCGCAGGGATGCGGCCATGACGGCTTTCCCACACTTCTAAGAAGGGAACGTCCAGTAACCAGTCTGGGTTTTGGGTGACTTCTTGGCTCGCGTCAATGACGCAGGCCGGCCCCAAAAATTGGGTGGGATCGATGGTGTCCACACTGTTTTGAGGATGGTCTTTGCCCGTGATCCAATGAATTGGCGCATCAAAGTGCGTACCCGTGTGTTCGCCGCACGAAAAATTGTTCCAGTACCAGCCCGGACCGGCTTCGTCATACTGGCTGATGCGCTCTTGTTTGAAGGCCCAGACTTGGCCGAACTGTGGGGGCAGCACCAGTGCGGGGAAATCGCTGGACAGCGTTTGCGTTAGGTCAATGACTTGGATGCGGCCACAGGCGACATCTGCGGCAAGTTGTGTGAGGGGATGGCTCATGGGTAACCTCCTAAGTTGCGTGGATGAAATTCAGCAAGCGCCCAAGGCATGGGCTAAATGAAAGCCAGAGCCTCCGCCCAAGCCTGGGCCTGGGTGTGTGGAAGCGCCGATGTGCCACAGGTTGGCAATCGGGGTGCTGTGGTTGCGGGTGCTGCGCAGTGGACGCCAGAACAAGGACTGTTCCAAGCTGCAATCGCCGCCGTAGGGGTCGCCGCCGACCAGATTGATGTTGAGTTTTTGCAGATCGGCGGGGCTCAATACTTTTCGCGCCAAGGTGGCGCGTTGCAAGTTGGGCACGTGCTGGGCAACGATCTGCATCACCCGATCAGCGAACTGCTCGCGTACGGATGCGGTCCAAGCGCCTGAGCCATCTAATTCAATGCCTTGGCCTGCGTCACCTAGCACTTGCACGGGGCATTCGGGCACTTGCACCCACAAGATGTGTCGGCCAGCGGGCGCACGATCAGGGTCGAGCATGGTGGGTTGTGCCACGCAGACTGTGGGCACAGCGGGCAGCCAACCGCGCTCCGCTTCGTTGACGGCACGCGACACAGCAGCCACCCCTTCGGTGAGGTGAACGTAAACGGTGCGCGCCAACTCTTCGTGTTGCCACTCTGGCGCTTCGGAGAGCGCCAAATGGATTTGCATATTGCCTTTGCCGTGTCGAAAGTTGCGCGCCTCGCTGAGCACGCCGTCTGGCACATGGGGCGCATCGAGCAATTGCGTGTAGAGCTGAGCGGGCGTCACGCTGCAAGCCACATGAGGGGCGTGCAAGGTGTCGCCGTTGGCCAGTCGCACACCCACGGCACGTCCTTTGTCGACGAGCACTTTGCCCACGTGTGTGTGGGTGTGCCAGCGTGCCCCGTTGCGCTGGAGCAGCGTTTCAAAAGCGCGTACCGTTTGTGCATTGCCCCCGCGCACCAGCGGCATGCCCACGGCTTCTAGGGTGAAGGCCACAACTTTGTTCATCAACGCGGACAAGGGGGCGTCTGGCCCCAATCCCGTGTGCAACACCCACGGTGCGAGCAAGGCTTGTGCGGGATTGGGCGCAGAGCCAAAGGATTGTTTCAGCCAAGCGTGTGCAGGTGTCAGTGCAGCGCCCGCGAACGCAGACATGTCTTGCAGACCTTTGCGCCAAGTTGTTGCGGCCAGCTTGCGTGCTGTGTCCCAGCGCCACAACTCGTTGCCGAGCAAGGTGAAGATCAGATCAGCGTTGTCTTGCACATCGTGCATGGCGTGTTGGTAAGCCGCGCCACCGCCTGAAATGCAAGCCTCGAATCGGCGCATGTTGTCTTCTCGCGAAGTGGTCAACACCAAGTGGCGACCATCGGGCATCACCACCCCTGTGGGCGTGGTGTTGTTGCAATAGACCAAGCCTGTCTCATGCAATTCATCCTTTAAAGCGGCGTAGGCGGGGCCGACGAGAAAAAGCGGATGTGCCGTGGACAAGGTGTCGTGTTGAAAGCCAGGCAGGGTGAGTTCTTCGGTGCGGATGCAGCCGCCCAACTGGGCTTCACGTTCAAGCAAGGTGACGCGCCAACCTTGACGTGCCAGCAGGCTCGCCGCTACCAAGGCATTGATGCCACCGCCTACAAAGATGATGTCTTGATCGGATGTTTCCATGCCAGCCATCGTGCTGAACGGACTAGCGTCTCGCTATCCTAAAAACGAACAGTTCATCGCTCGTTCATCCGTTTTGCGAAAAAAAGAACAGTCCTCGAATCAAACCGAGGGTAAGTACGCAAGTTCATCGCGCTTACAGAACTCAAAATGCGTCGAAATTAGTTCTTTATGAGCAATCAATAGATGCAAAAAGATTTGTTATTTCCTACTTCACGCCTGCCGCTGGATGGCTTTCCCGTGCTGCGTGCCACATGCCCGGATGATGCGTGCGAGCGGATGGGGCATTTTTTTTCGCCTCATAAACTGGAGGTCAGGGGCAACCCAGAGCGCTTGTTGGTGCACTTGAACCAAGTGCCACTGCATGATTTATCCATCCATGTGCTGCGCTATGGCACAGAAGTCACGATTGACCCAGGATGTCGGGGCGATTTCTATATGTTGCAGTTGCCTCTGCAAGGTGCCGCTGAACTTCGCAGCGGCGCAAGTCAGGTGCTGACCAATCGCAGCGTACTGAGTGTGCTGCATCCGAATGCCCCGACACTGATGCACTGGAGTGCAGACTGCACCATGATTTTGCTGCGGGTGTCTCGTGAGGTGATTGAGCGGCGTTTGGGCGCACGTGTGCAACGCCATATCTCCACGTTCGATCTGGCCGCCCCACGCAGCAACCCCTCCGTGGCCGCTTGGTGGAAAGCCACCGAGGACATGGTGAGCAATCTGGATGCCAATGCCGCGCATTGGTTGCACAGCCCCGCCACGGCAGCGACTTTCGAGGACTTTTTGCTCACCGCGTTCTTGGCGCTGTTGCAACCAATTTGCGGGGATGCGCACACCAGCCTGAAGGACCGCTGCAGCCAGCGCACCTTGCTTCGTGCCAAGGACTACATCCACGCGCATTTGAACGAGGCCTTGCTGCTGCGTGACATTGCACAACATGCCCATGTGTGCGCACGCACGCTCGAAGCGCTGTTCAAACGTTTAGAAGGGCAGTCCCCGTTGGCTTATGTGCGCCAACAGCGGTTGCATGCGATTCACCAAAGCTTGCTGCGCGACCATATGCCAAGCGTCACCGAGGTGGCTTTGAATTTTGGTTTTTCTCACATGGGACGGTTTGCCGCGCAGTACCGTCAAGCGTTTGGTTGCTCGCCCTCAGACACCTTGCGCAAACAACGCTCAAGCATTCAATGAGCACGTCATCCTTCAATCCGCCACTTTGTTCAGTGGGCGTCCGTAACGCGCCAACAATTGACGTGTGACTGTTTCGTAGTCTGAGGGATTGGGCGGCATCAACCACTGTTTGAAACGCGTGAATGCACTCAGTGGTAAACCGATGTCGTGCAGCAGTTCATCGATGTGATGCAGCGAAAACGGAATGATTTTGGTGCCTTTGGAATGCTTGCCATCGGTGCGCTCGTGCATCCAAGCCAAGCGCTCTGTCACGGATTCGTTTTGTACTGAAACGCAAGGCAATTCCAAGCGACCACCCAGTAAGTCTGCAATTCACAACGCGCCGACTTCGCAGTTGAGTTGACTGAAAAATGAAGAGTTATAGCCATTGAAGATCAAGTGAGGGACATCGACTGGAATCATGGAGCGGTACAAGCGAAAGTTGCCGTCCTTGTCCGTGACCCGCTGCATGATGTCGCTGGGCAAAAAAGGCACGCTCTGGTTCCAACCTGTGCCGCAGACCACCACATCAGCGCGTACGCTGGCACCATTGCTCAGCCGAGCAACTCGCCCTTGTGCTGTGACGTTGAGTTCGCGAATCTCACAATCTTTAGTCACTGTAATCCGACCTGCTGCTACGCTGTCATAAAACCCCTCGGTGACCAAGCTCACGGTGCTGCGAGCGATGGTTTCAAACGGTTTGCTGGGGTGCAAGTCAAGCTCTTTGAGGCGGCACTGTTTGGTGACCACCCATTGCACTTGACTGAGCATAGAGTTGCGAATGAGACGACCTACACCCTGCAAAAACTTCTCGAAACTGAACCTGCCCCTGTTGGACGTACCTCTTAGCTGGTCAATTATGCGGCCTTCAATAGCTGTGCCGCGTTCCAGCTTTTCTCAAACTGCATCGGGCTGACATAGCCCAATGTAGAGTGAATTCTGCGGTGGTTGTAGAA
>NZ_JAVKLW010000061.1:0-55904 GCF_031538885.1 Limnohabitans sp. | reverse complement strand
TTATGGCGCGGCGTTATCGCAGCGCACCTGCCCACAGTAATGCTGGCAGAACGGACAGCCTGTCATGGGCAACCATGACGGAATTTGATGGCGCTGCTGGAAGATGTCTTTGAGCACCGTGTCGCGGTAGACCCGCCATTTGAAGTGCTTCCCCTCGACTGCGTAAAACGGCACCTCGTCTTGCGACGCAGTGATCAGTGACACGCTGTCAAAGTAGGCGCGGTACTCGTCTAAGTTGGGTTGGCTAAAGCCAATGATGCGGATGGTTTTGCCATCGAAGTCCGCGAAGTTCACCAGCAAGTCGTCTTGACGCGCGTGGAAGCTGCCCGCGCCAAACACTGGCACATAGGTTTTGAGCGTTTGGCCATAGATCGAGGCAGGCGTGTAGGACGTGGCCATTAACACCGTGTCTGGGGCTTGCACTTGGGCCAGCAGCGCTTGCGTGCGATAGCTGCGCACAATCTCGGGGTAAATTTTGACGCCCTTCCAATCGGCGAGATGCGTGCTGTACATCGTCACCAGTGCCACAAGATGCGCGCCCAAGAACACGCCCATCCATAGGCTGCAACGCTTGAGTTGTGTGGTCGGCAAGGCCAATGCAAGCAGCACAAAAAACAAAGGGTAGAAGTTCAGCACCCAATGCAAGCCCACCACCTTCTTCATGGCGATGAGTGCAAAGAAGGCAAAAGGCACGGCGACCAATGTGACCAAAAGCTTGTTTTGGCGAACCCCTGTGACGAGGGCTTGGCGATCTTTCCATCCCAACCATACCAGCCCCGGTGTGAGCAGATAAACCCAAGTCAGCAAATACAGCGCAGGCTTGTGCCATTCGAACACCTCGCCTTGGTTGCGGTTGTAAACGTTGAACATGATGTTGGCCCAGCCGTGGCCCATGTTCCACCACAGGTTGATCAGTGAACCTGGTGTGGCTGCCAGCACCAGCAGCACAAAGCCCAGTAGGCGCTCGCGTCGCCAGGCCACAAAGTACACCAAGTACGCCAAGCCCATCACCACTGCAAAGTACTTGGATAAAAACGCGAGGCCTAAACATAAGCCGCTCAAGGCGTAGAGCCCGTAAGTCGCGTGGTCACGCTGTGCCCGTTGCTCGGCCCGCACTAAGGCGCAAACCGACAGCGCCGACCAAAAAATCAACGGTGTGTCGGTGGTGATGAGCGCATTGAGCCAGTTGATGGGGGTGAGCCAGTACAGCACAATAGCCCACGCCGTTTTCTCGCGGTCTAAGCCCGAGAAGCCCCACCACAAAGCCGCGCCCAAGGCAGTTGGCAGGAGTAGCGCGGGGATGCGCATGGCCAAGGTGCTGTCGCCAAACAGCCTGAGCATGACGGCGATCAGCCAACCCGCCATCGGCGGGTGGTCGTAATAGCCCCAGTCGGGGTAGACCCCCCACCAGTAGAAATACGCTTCGTCGCCTGTGATGGGGAAGGTGGCGCCAATCCATGTGCGCACCAGCAGCGACAACACGCCGATCCAAAGTAACAAGCGAACCAAGGGCTGAGAAATCGGTGTGTTCATGAGGCGAACTGCGGGCAATCAATAAGGGCAGAGCAGGCCGAGGCGGGCCATGATGAACATCTCGAGCGTTTCCATTTCAATGGCGTCTGCTTCAGAGGTGTCGTGGTCGTAGCCTTGGGCATGTAGTGCGCCGTGAATCAGCAAATGCGCGTAATGCGCTTGCAGCGTCTTGCCTTGCTCTTTGGCTTCAGCTGCAACGACGGGCGCACACAGCACGAGGTCAGCCATGACCACGGGCGCTTGCCCATAGTCAAACGTCAGCACATTGGTGGCGTAGTTTTTTTTGCGATAGCTGCTGTTTAAAGCTTGCCCTTCTTCGGCATCGACGACGCGCACCGTCATCTCGGCGTCGTGGGCCAAGGCGTGACGGATGCAGCGGTTCACAAAAGCGCGTGGCAACGCTGTGCGGTGACGCGCAGCCTGCGGCACATCGCCAAATTGCAGGGTGAGGTCTAAGGTGGGCAGGGCCATGTGTTTAAGCTTGTTTGCGTGAGGGTGCGCCTGTGGTGGTCGTTCGTTGCGCGTCATACGCATCGACGATGCGTGCCACCAGCGGGTGGCGCACCACATCGGCCGTGGTGAAGCGGGTGACGGAAATGCCTTTGACGCGTTCCAACACGCGTTCGGCGTCAATCAAGCCACTGAGCTGCCCTTTGGGTAAATCAATCTGACTCACATCACCCGTGACCACCGCTTTGGCACCAAAGCCAATGCGGGTGAGGAGCATCTTCATTTGCTCAGGCGTGGTGTTTTGCGCCTCGTCCAAGATGACGAAGGCGTTGGTGAGTGTGCGACCACGCATGAAGGCCAGTGGCGCAATTTCAATCGCATTGCGCTCGAACGCTTTTTGCACGCGGTCGTAACCCATCAGGTCATACAAGGCGTCGTACAAGGGGCGTAAATACGGGTCCACTTTTTGGCCCAAGTCACCAGGCAAGAAGCCCAGCTTTTCACCTGCTTCTACGGCGGGACGCGTCAACACAATGCGTTGCACCGCGCTGCGCTCCAGTGCATCCACAGCGCAGGCGACGGCCAAATAGGTTTTGCCTGTGCCCGCTGGACCAATGCCAAAGCTGATGTCGTGGGCCGCAATATTGTCGAGGTAGGCGACCTGTGTGGGCGTGCGCGCACGCAGGTCTGTGCGGCGAGTTTGCAGCGTGGGCGCGTCTTCCTCCATGGCGCTGTCGCCTGCCAGCATGAGCTGCACTTGCTCAGGCGGAATGGATTTGGCCGCACGTTCGTACAAGGCTTGCAGCACCTCCATGGCGCGGGTGGCTTTGGCCTTGTGGCCGTCCACTTTGAATTGCTCGTGGCGGTGGGCGATTTTCACGTCCAGCGCCAGTTCGATGGTGCGTAAATGTTCGTCAGTAGGGCCGCACAAATGCGACAGACGGGTGTTGTTATGCGGGGTGAAGGTGTGGCGAAGAATCAAGTCGATAATCTCTCAAAAGGTTCCCCAATGATAGGCAAGATGTGATTGGCAAATTAAGCGGCATTCTCAGCGAGAAAAACCCACCCCAAGTGCTGGTGGATTGCAATGGCGTGGGCTACGAAGTCGATGTGCCCATGAGCACGTTTTACAACCTGCCCGCCACCAGCGAACGTGTGTCCTTGCTCACTCACTTTGTGGTGCGCGAAGACGCACAAATTTTGTTTGGTTTTGGGACGGCATCAGAGCGCGCCACGTTTCGCTTGCTGATCAAAATCTCAGGCGTTGGGCCACGCATGGCGCTGGGTATTTTGAGCGGGTTGAGTGCCGACGAGCTGGCGCGTGCGGTGTCGGACCAAGATGCGGGCCGCCTCACCAAAGTGCCGGGCATTGGCAAAAAAACCGCCGAGCGCTTGCTCTTAGAACTCAAAGGAAAGCTGGGTGCAGATCTGGGCCCCCATTTGTTTTCGACGCCCGACCACCAAAGCGACATCTTGCAAGCCTTGCTGGCACTGGGCTACAACGACAAAGAAGCTGCTGCCGCGCTCAAAGCTTTGCCGGCCGATGTGGGTGTGAGTAATGGCATCAAGCTGGCGTTGAAGGCTTTGGCCAAATAAACCATGAGCATTCAGACTGACGACTTCGCTCCCACACCTGTGCCGTCGCGCATGGTGTCCGCCGCACCCGTGTCGCCCAACGAAGAGGCCATTGAACGCGCCTTGCGCCCCAAGTTGCTGCAAGAGTACGTGGGTCAGATGAAGGTGCGTGAGCAGTTGGAGATCTTCATTGGTGCAGCCAAGATGCGCAACGAGGCCCTCGACCATGTGTTGCTGTTTGGCCCCCCAGGTTTGGGTAAGACCACGCTCTCGCACATCATTGCGCAAGAGCTGGGTGTCAACCTGCGCTCCACCAGCGGGCCAGTGCTTGAAAAGCCCAAGGACTTGGCTGCATTGCTCACGGGCCTAGAGAAAAACGATGTGCTGTTCATCGACGAAATTCACCGCCTCTCCCCCGTGGTGGAAGAGATTTTGTACCCCGCACTCGAGGACTACAAAATCGACATCATGATTGGCGAAGGCCCTGCGGCGCGCAGCATCAAACTCGACTTGCAGCCCTTCACTTTGGTGGGGGCCACCACCCGCGCAGGCATGTTGACCAACCCACTGCGTGACCGTTTTGGCATCGTGTCTCGCTTGGAGTTTTACACCGCCGAAGAGTTGCAACGCATCGTGGTGCGCAGTGCTGGGTTGCTCGATACGCCGATGGACGTGGAAGGTGGTTTTGAGATTGCGCGTCGCTCACGCGGTACACCGCGCATTGCCAACCGCTTGCTACGCCGTGTGCGCGACTATGCCGATGTGAAAGGCACGGGCCGCATCACCGAAGACATAGCCAAACGCGCACTGGCTATGTTGGACGTCGACCCCCAAGGCTTTGACTTGATGGACCGCAAATTGTTGGAGGCCGTGATTCACCGCTTTGACGGCGGGCCTGTGGGCTTGGACAACATTGCCGCGAGCATCGGCGAAGAGCGCGACACGATTGAAGATGTGATCGAACCGTATTTGATTCAGCAAGGCTTTTTGCAGCGCACACCGCGTGGGCGTATCGCCACCTTGGCGGCTTACCGTCACTTGGACGTGACGCCGCCCAAGGCGATTAGCGATGTCGCCACGGACTAAGCATGCGTTTTAAGTTGTGGTCTCGTCGCGCGGTGTGCCGTCCGCTTCTTCCAAGTGCGACACATCGCCCCAGCCTACCAAGCTCAAGCCCTGAGGCGTCCACAGCAAACGGTTGATGGCGGCATTGCCCAAGTGCCACGTGCGTGGAGCATCGAGGCTTTGTTGGGTGGCCAGACGGTACAGCGCATCCGTCACCCCGCCGTGCGCGACTAACACAATTTGCTCGCCGAGGTGCTGGCTGGCCAATGCGTGGACGCAAGTTGCAATGCGTTCGCGCAGCACGGTGAGTGATTCGCCTCCCACGGGCGACCAATGCGGGTCACGTCCACGCCAGCGTTTGGCGTCTTCAGGCCAGCCGCTTTCAATTTCAGCCCATGTCTGGCCTTGCAAGTGACCGAAGTGACGCTCACGCAAGCCCGTGTGCCCCACCACGCCAAGCTGTGCAGCGCGTGCATGGCCTTGCGCAATGGCATGTGCGGTTTCGAAAGCACGGGCCAAGTCGCTGCTGTAGATGGCGGTAATCGGTTCTTCGCGCAAAGCGTAGCCCACGCGTCGGGCTTGCCATTTGCCCGTGTCGTTGAGGCCAATGTCGAGTTGGCCCTGAATGCGGGTGTCCACATTCCAAGGGGTTTCCCCATGTCGTATGGCGATGATTCGTGTGGCTTGCATGGGCACAGTTTAAAGACGAAAAACCATGCAAAATAGTACGGCCGTTCTTTTTGTAAATTCGCATGACCGCCCCTCTTCAAACTTCTGCATCCGCGCACAAAGCCTTGCAAAAAGGCCAGCAAACCAAGGCTGCCATTGTGGACGCCGCCTTGGGCTTGGCCACGCAAATTGGCTTGGAGGGTTTGAGCATTGGCGCTCTGGCCGAGGTGGCGCGCATGAGCAAGTCGGGCGTGTTCGCCCACTTTGGCTCACGCGAGGCGCTGCAAATCTCGGTGGTGCGCGAATACCACGTACGCTTTGAAACCGAAGTGTTTCTGCCCATCTTGCAGGTGCCGCGTGGCTTGCCGCGCTTGCGCCAACTCTTTGCCAACTGGACCCAACGCACTTCGGCAGAAATTGATTCGGGTTGCCTCTACATCAGCGGGGCGAGCGAATTTGATGACCGCCCCGGCCCCGTGCGTGATGCGCTGGTCAGCTCCGTCAACACCTGGTTGGCTGCGGTGCATCGCACGGTGGCAAGCCTGTGAGGAAGGGCATTTGGCGGCCGACATGGACGCGGCGCAAATGGTGTTTGAGTTGCACGGCTTGATCTTGGCCTTGCAGTATGAGGCGCGTTTCTTGCGCTCATCTCAATCTCTGAGACGCACCGCGCAAGGCTTTGAAAATATCTTGCAACGCTACGGCGCACACAAGACGCCGCTGATTTCCAAACCCGCCGTCAAACGCGGCACAGTCACTCCAAAGTAAAAACCATGCCCAGCTACACCCCACCCTTACGCGATATGCAATTTGTGTTGCATGAGGTGCTGAACGTCACCGCCGATTTCAAGCAGATGCCCAACCACGCGGACATCGACGCGGATACCCTCGCGGCCGTGCTTGAAGAGGGCGGCAAGTTCGCCTCGGAAGTGATTTTCCCGCTGAACCAAGTGGGGGACGCACAAGGCTGCACCTTGAGCCGCGACACGCACAACGTCACCACGCCCGATGGTTTCAAGGCCGCCTATGCGCAGTACGTGCAAGGCGGCTGGCCGTCGTTGAGCGCCGACCCTGCCTACGGCGGTCAGGGCTTGCCCGTGGTAGTGAACCAGTGCTTCTACGAAATGCTCAACAGCGCCAACCAAGCGTGGACCATGTACCCAGGCCTGACGCATGGCGCCTACGAAGCTTTGCATGCGCACGGCACAGACGCACAAAAAGCCTTGTACTTGCCCAAGCTCACTAGCGGGGAGTGGACAGGCACCATGTGTTTGACAGAGCCGCATTGCGGCACCGACCTAGGCCTCTTGCGCACCAAGGCCGAGCCACAGGCGGATGGCAGCTACCGCATCACGGGTAACAAAATTTTCATCAGTGCTGGGGAGCATGATTTGGTGAACAACATTGTTCACTTGGTCTTGGCGCGCTTGCCCGACGCCTCTGCGGGTAGCAAAGGCATCAGCTTGTTTGTAGTGTCTAAATTTCATGTGCATGCGGATGGCAGCTTGGGTGAGCGCAACGGTATTTACTGCGGTGGCTTGGAGCACAAGATGGGCATCCACGGCAACGCGACCTGTCAGATGGTGCTTGACGGGGCGGTGGGCACGCTGGTGGGCCAACCCCACAAAGGCTTGGCCGCGATGTTTGTGATGATGAACGCCGCACGCATTGGTGTGGGCATGCAGTCCCTCGGACTGACCGAGGTCGCCTATCAAAATGCGGTGCGCTATGCCAAAGACCGCCGCCAGTCGCGCAGCCTGACGGGCGTGAAAGACCCCAGCCAAGCTGCCGACAGCATCTTGGTTCATCCCGATGTGCGCAAGATGCTGCTCACTGCCCGCGCCTATGCCGAAGGGGGTCGCGCCTTGGCGCTGCATTGCGCGTTGCTGATTGATCACGAGTTGAGCCACCCAGACGACGCCGTGCGCGCAGACGCAGCCCAACAAGTGGCCTTACTCACGCCCATCGTCAAAGCCTTTCTCACCGACAACGCGTGGACCGCCACATCCGCGTGCCTACAGGTGTTTGGCGGGCACGGCTTTATCCGTGAGTGGGGCATGGAGCAATATGTGCGCGATGCCCGCATCAACATAATTTACGAAGGGACCAACACCATCCAGAGCTTGGACTTACTGGGGCGCAAGGTGCTGGGTGACCAAGGTGCAGCCTTGAAAAAATTTGGCGCACACATCAGCGCGCTGGTGCTGGCCGAGCAGGACAACGACGAGATGGCCGAGTTCGTGAAACCCCTCGCCAAGTTGGCCCAGCAGATGACGCAGTTCACCGGTGAAATTGGCTACAAAGCCATGCAAAACGCAGATGAGGTGGGCGCGGCTGCGGTGGACTATCTGCGTGTGGCAGGCCACTTGGTGTTTGGCTACTTCTGGGCGCGCATGGCGCAAGTGGCTTTGCAAAAAATAGCAGCGGGCAACTGTGATCCGTTCTATCAAGCCAAGTTACAAACCGCGCGGTTTTACTTTGCCAAGCTGTTCCCAGAAACCGCATCACTCATGCTGACGGCTCGCGCCGGCGCCGCTGTGCTGATGGAGACAGACGCGGTGTTCGTTTGACCCGTAGCGATTTTGAATTCAGGTAAATTCAACCCATGATGGACTCTTGCCACGATTGGCGCACAAGAAATACGCAGCTACCTTGCTGTAGCCATAGCTCCACCATGGCGGCCCCCACATACGCGTGTCATCCCCCACACCAGGGCGCTCAACTTTAATGACATCAGCGCCGTAATCAGCCAGCATCTGCCCTGCCCATGGGCCAGCCAGAACCCTAGACAAATCCAGAACCTTTATCCCCTCCAAAGGTCTGGGCATTGAAGACTGCGAAACTGTCGGCATGATTAACGTAATCCTCAGTTCGAAAATGCTGCGATGCCTGTGATGGCACGACCCAAAATCAGCGCGTGCACATCGTGCGTGCCTTCGTAGGTATTGACCACCTCTAGGTTCACCAAGTGACGTGCCACCCCAAACTCATCCGAAATGCCGTTGCCACCCATCATGTCACGAGCTATGCGTGCAATATCCAAAGCCTTGCCGCAACTGTTGCGCTTCAAGATGGAGGTAATGTCCACCGAAGCCGTGCCCTCGTCTTTCATGCGACCCAAACGCAAGCAGCCTTGCAAGCCCAGTGAAATCTCAGTCATCATGTCGGCCAATTTCTTTTGAATCAGTTGGTTGGCAGCCAAGGGGCGACCGAATTGTTGTCGATCCATCACATATTGGCGTGAACGGTGGAAACAGTCTTCCGCTGCACCCAATGCGCCCCACGCAATGCCATAGCGCGCGCTGTTCAAACACGTGAATGGGCCTTTGAGACCACGCACATCCGGGAAGGCGTTCTCTTCAGGCACAAACACTTCGTCCATCACGATCTCGCCCGTGACAGAGGCACGCAAACCCACTTTGCCGTGAATGGCGGGGGCACTCAAACCCTTCCAACCTTTTTCTAAAATAAAGCCACGAATCGCGCCTGAATCATCTTTGGCCCACACCACAAACACATCGGCAATGGGGCTGTTGGTAATCCACATCTTGGCGCCTGAGAGCGAATAACCCCCTGTCACTTTCTTGGCGCGCGTGATCATGCTGCCAGGGTCTGAGCCATAGTTGGGCTCGGTCAACCCAAAGCAACCAATCCACTCGCCGGTGGCGAGCATGGGCAAGTACTTTTGTTTTTGCTCTGCAGAACCAAACTCGTTGATGGGCACCATCACCAAGGAAGACTGCACGCTCATCATGGAGCGGTAGCCAGAGTCCACGCGCTCGACCTCACGTGCAACAAGTCCGTAGCACACGTAGTTCAAGCCTGAGCCGCCGTAGTCCTCTGGAATCGTAGGGCCCAATAAGCCCAACTCGCCCATTTCGCGAAATATCGATGCATCTGTTTTTTCGTGACGGAATGCATCTAAAACTCGTGGAGCCAATCGCGCCTGACAATAAGCCGCCGCCGCCTCTTTGACTTGACGTTCGTCGTCTGTCAACTGCAAGTCAAGCATGAATGGATCCGTCCAAGAAAAACCGCTGCTAGCGCTCATTTGTAACTTTCAAAACATCGAAGGATGCGTCCATGTTATTTTGGGCAACCAACATACTCAAACGAATGTTCCTCACTCAGATATGATTTTTTGTAATGCCTGAGTCAATCCACTTACCGTCATGCGCCGTCAACTGCCGTCTATTCAAGCCTTGATCGGCTTTGAGTCTGTGGCAACCAGCCTTCATAACAGGCCGTGCAGGGTTGGCAATTTTTTTGGTTGATGACGGGCGTGCATCACCATACTCAGCGTACTTTGGGTGACGTGTGCGTCATCCGCGCTTTGAATGACGCAGATGTCATGCGTTTGTGAGGCTGCGTATTCTTTCCGCATGGGCCAGCAGCGAGCGCATGGCCACGGGCCACAAGCGCGCTGGCACATCGTCGTAGGCTTGCTTTAACCAGTCGTCCATGCTGCCTTCGGGGTGTTGCTGCATAACGCCCAGAATTTTGGCTTCGCGTTTGAGGCGATGTGCTTTGAGGTGGGCGATGCATGCGCGTGCATCGTGTGGCTCACCCCACACATTGCCCAACACATAGCCGTGGGCGGGCAGGATGAATTCGATGCGGTCTTGCGCACAGGCGGCCAGCAGTTTGTCGAGGGAGTTCAAGTAGTCGTTCATGTTGCCGTCAGGTGGGTCGATGACGGTCGTACTGCCATTGAGCACATGGTCGCCGCTGAACAGCAAGCCGTCTTCCTCCAGCACCAAGCACAGGTGGTTGGCCGCGTGGCCTGGAGTGTGGATTACGCGCAGGGTGTGGGTTGTGTCTGTGCCTTGAAGCACCAGTCGTTCACCATCGCGCACCTCGCGGTCAGGCGTGAAGGCACTGTGTGCGCGTGCGCTAGGTTGCGAGGCGAGGCCCAGCACGGGGGGTGTGTGACCATGTTGTTCACACAAGGTTTGCAAGGGGGCCGCACCCGGCGAATGGTCGGGGTGCGAGTGGGTACAGACGATGAACCGAATGTGGCCACCCGCGGCACACCACAAACGGTCGAGGTGTTCAGGGTCGGCAGGGCCGGGGTCGATGGCGGCGTAGCCGGTGTCCAGGTCACCGATCAAATAGCTGTTGGTGCCAGGGCCTGTCATCACGCCTGGGTTGGGGGCCGTGAGGCGTTGCACGTTTTTCAGGAGCAGCACTGCTTGGTCACTCACCCAATCCAAGTGGTGCAGCATTTGTCCATCGGGGCAGGTGAGGGCGAGTTCGCCAAAAGGGGCTTCATGCTCCATATAACGCACTTCTTTGCCGCCTAGCCAGCCCGCACGTGGACAGCTGGTGAACCAAGGTTGCTCACCTGTGCACTCGGCCAACACGCTGTCAACCGTGGCGTATTTTTGCAAACGCTCTAGTGTGCGAATGGTCGGATAGATGATGAAGAGGTTGCCTTGTTCGTGGCGTGCCAGTGCCTCGGCAGGGCGCACCCACACAGGCTCGAACTGTTCCTTGTCGTCGGCGACTGGCATTTGTGCATCTGGCATGCGGGCCACTAAAAAGGGGACATCAAAGCGCCGAGGCAGGTCTCTGTCCGTGATCCAGTGAGCCAAGACAAACACTTCGTCTGCCGCCAAGGTCAGCCCATGTGCGGCGCATTGCGCAGCGAAATCGGGTGGGGGTACATGGCGTTTCAGTGCGGCAATGTCTGCGTCGTTGGCCATTTGTCCGCTGGCATGGCGAGCCAGCAAGATGCCGAGTTCTTCAAAGCTTTCGCGAATCGCGGCAATGGCTTGGGTCAGGTGCAAGTCGCTTTGCGTGGCACGGCGTTTGGCAAACCTGTGTGCTTGCGCGTCAGCTGCATCGATACCGCCGCCCGGAAACACGTAGGCGCCCGGAGCAAAGCTGGCGGTCATGGCGCGGCGCGTCATCAAGACTTCTAAGCCTTCTGGGCCATCGCGCAATAACAAAACGGTGGCCGCTAACAGCAGGGGGGCGGGTTCTTTGTGAGGATGGAGGTGTTGGGTAGATCGAGCCATCTGCACATTATGGAGAAGCCTCCAAAAGAGGTGAGTCCGAGTATTTACCCTTGCGTAAAAGCCGCAAGAATTTGAGGTCTGCTTGCATCAACAATTTGTGCCAAACAACTTGTTGAGGAGGCTCCCCACATGCAACGACGTACTTTTCAAACGGCTCTCGGTTTGGCGCTGACTTTGGCGACGCTCAGTGTGCCGCAACTCGCCATGGCCCAAGCTTGGCCGAGCAAACAAGCCATCAAGTTGGTGGCTGTGTTCCCGCCAGGCGGCTCAGTGGACCAAGTGGCGCGCATCATTGCCCAGCCGCTGCAACAGCAACTGGGGCAAACCGTGATTGTGGAAAACCGTGGTGGTGCGTCGGGCGTGATCGGCACCGCTGCCGTGGTGCAAGCCCCAGCGGATGGTTACACCTTTGCCGTGGTGTTTGATACCCATGGTGTGAATCCCAGCCTCAACCCCAGCATGCCGTTTGACAGCAAGAAGGACTTGATTCCTTTGGTGTTGGTGGGCACATCGCCCATGGTGCTGGCGACCCATGTGAACTCCGAATACAAAACGTTTGCCGATGCGATGGCTGCGGCCAAAGCTAAAAAGAACGTCAGCTTTGGCTCGATTGGCAATGGCAGTTTGGGTCATTTGGCGATGGCTTTGTTGGCAAGAGACGCCAATGTGGAGTGGACGCATGTGCCTTACAAAGGTGGCGGCCCCATGATGAGTGATGCAGTGGCCGGCCACGTGCCTTTGTCCATCGGCTCGGTGTTTGTGACCAAGCCACACATCGACAGCGGTCGTATGCGCCCCTTGGCGGTGACGAGCAGTAAACGTGCCGCTGATTTGCCCAACGTGCCAACGATTGCCGAAAACGGCTACCCCGGTTTTGATGCACCTGCTTGGTGGGCTGTGATGGCCTCTGCCAAAACGCCACCAGAGATCGTCAAGCGCATGAACGAGGAACTCAACAAAGTGTTAAAGAAAGAACCCAGAAGTTGCTAAGAAGTTGGACGCGCAAGGCATTGATGTGACGGGTGGCACAGTGGCTCAAGCCAGCACCTTCATCGACAAACAAATGAACATCTGGTCTAAGGTGGTCAAGGACAACAACATCAAGGCCGATTGAGGCGGCTCCATCACGCCGCAGGCTTCCGATCAACGCGGTGCTTCACCCTCTGGCGTGATCTGCAAGGCCACCAAAAAGCGCGCCACCATGTTGTAGGTGGCAATGGCGGTCGTTAACTCGACCAACTCGGTGGTGGTGAAGCGTGCTTTCAAGGCGGCGAACAAGGCATCTTGGACATGGACATCGCGCGTCATTTGTGCTGCGTATTGCACCACCAGTCGTTCTGTTTCGCTCAGGGCTGCATCGGTCACGGGTTGACGCGCGTCACCTTGCACGACACGGTTCAAGCCATCTAGCTCCGCTTGTGTGCCACCAGCGGTGAGGAAGTCTGGCGCGTGGTGGTGGTATTCGTAGTGCGCACCCGTCAGCAGCGCGACGGTGCAAATGCCCAGTTCGCAGAGCTTGCGGCTGGTGGGCAGGCCGGTACGCACGTTTTTGATGTATACGTTCCAGCCGTGTGCCACGGGCTCGCTCCACAACAAAGCGCGGTCAAGGTTCATCAGTTGGCCACCGCGACGGGCGAGGATGGCATCGACCAAGTCTTGTGGTTGGTGTTTTTGTTCGGGGGTCCAAGCAGGAATTCGCATATGAGGTTGGGGACGGTTGAAAAATCAGAGGAAGAGCATAAAGGCAAGACAAGCCCAGACGTGACCATTCAGTGACAGCGGTGTGCGCAAACGCTACGTACCCGATAATCCCCTCATGCGAATTCGTTTCACCAAAATGCAGGGCGCAGGCAACGACTTCGTGGTCTTGGACGAGACCACGCAGCGCTTGAACCTCACGCCTGCACACTACCGTTTTCTGGCCGACCGCCACTTGGGTGTGGGTGCCGATCAAATCTTGACGGTGCGCCCCGCGCCCCAGCCCGATGTGGACTTTGAATACCTCATTCACAACGCCGATGGCGGCGAGGTGGAGCAGTGTGGCAACGGCTCTCGTTGCTTTGTGCGCTTCGTGCGTGAGCAGGGCTTGACCGACAAAACCACTGTGCGCGTCAAAGTGCATGGCGGTGTGATTACCCTGCAAGAAATGTCCGACGGCCAAGTGACGGTGGACATGGGCGCACCTGTGTTTGACTTGCCCCAAGTGCCGTTTGTGGCCGCGCATGCCCAAGCCTTGGATGTGACGGGTCAAGCGAGCCCTGTTGCAACATCCAACGCCAATGCGTGGCAACTCGGTTTGAGCAATGGCGACGCGGTGACGGTGGGCGTGGTCTCGATGGGCAATCCCCACGCCGTGCAAGTGGTGACCGATGTGGACACCGCCCCCGTGCTGACCCAAGGCCCTTTGATTGAACACCACGCCGCTTTCCCTAAGCGTGTGAATGCAGGCTTCATGCAGGTGATGCACCGTGGCGCGGTGCGCTTGCGTGTTTTTGAGCGCGGTGCCGGTGAAACCTTGGCCTGCGGCACAGGCGCATGTGCGGCAGTTGTCATGGGCATTCGTTGGGGCTTGTTAGACCCACATGTCAGCGTGCAAACCCACGGAGGCACACTCACCATCGAATGGCAGGGCGGCGACACGCCTGTGCGCATGACCGGCCCAGCCACCACCGTCTTTCAAGGCGAAATCACGATTCCGGACACCCTATGACCCACCCTGCCATGAACCCCATCACCGAAGACGACATTGCCAATTTTTTGGTGAACACGCCAGATTTTTTTGAACGTCACGCCGAATTACTGTCTGCGGTGAAGTTGACCAGCCCGCACAGCCACCGTGCCGTGAGCTTGCAAGAGCGCCAAGCCGAAATGATGCGCGAAAAAATCCGTGCGCTTGAACTGCGCATGATGGACATGATGCGCCACGGCACTGAAAACGAAGTGCTGATTGAGCGCATGCAGCGCTGGGTCAAAACCTTGCTGATGACCAACACCGCCCGTGATTTGCCGCACACCATTGCCGACCACATCCAACATTTTTTTCTAGTGCCGCAAGTGGCCATCAAGGTGTGGGACGTGCGAGAGGACTTCAAAATTGAACCCTTCGCGCAAAGCGTGATCGACCCCATCAAAGAGTTTGCTGCCTCGCTGACCAAGCCCTATGTGGGCATTAACAACCACGTTGATGCGGTGCAATGGCTGGCCGACCCAGCCGCCGCGCAGTCGGTGGCCTTCATCGCTTTGCGTGCCACACGCCCACACGACACGCCACAAACCGCTGCCGAACAGCCCGTGATTGGCTTGCTGGTGTTGGCCTCGCCTGATCCACAGCGTTACTACGAGGGCATGGGCACCACCATCATTGAGCGCATGGGTGACTTGGCCAGCGCGGCGCTTTCTCAGCTTCGTTGATGCACATGCGTTAAGCGTCACGACAGCATCCCCCCATCACCATGAGCTTGGTCGCCCGCTATCTTGACCATGTGCGTTATGAAAAGCGCTTGGCCGATCGCACGGTCACGCTCTATACCTTAGACCTTGAAAAGCTCACCGCGTATGCGGCGCAAGCGAACGTGGCGCTAGAGGCGGTGCAAAGCACCCACATTCGCCGCTGGGTCTCGCACATGCACAGTGGTGGCCGCAGCGGGCGTGGCATTGCACTCATCCTCTCAGGTTGGCGCGGGTTTTATGTGTGGTTAGGTCATCAAGGCTTGGTGAGCAGCAACCCAGTGCAAGACGTGCGCGCCCCCAAAGTCCCCAAGCCCTTGCCCAAAGCCCTGAGCGTGGACGACGCCGTGCAACTGGCCGAGTACCACGCCGCCCCCGATGCCGCAGACCCGTGGCTCGAGTGCCGCGACGCCGCGCTGGTGGAGTTGCTGTACGGCTGTGGTTTGCGTGTGGGCGAGCTGGTCGGCCTAGACGTGCAAGCGGGCGCACAAGCCAAAGGCTGGATTGACTTTGACAGCGGCGAAGCTCATGTGTTGGGCAAAGGCAGCAAGCGTCGCAGTGTGCCCGTGGGCGGCAAAGCACGAGAGGCTATGCAAGCATGGGTGGCCGTGCGCGACCAATGCCTCACACCTGCCACTGCCGACCAAACCGCTATGTTCATTGGCTGCAATGGCACGCGCCTTACCGCTCAAGCCGTGTGGCAGCGCTTGCGTCAGCGCAGCTTGAAGGCGGGCTTGTCCACACCCGTGCACCCCCATATGCTGCGCCACTCGTTTGCCAGCCATGTGTTGCAGTCCAGCCAAAATTTGCGCGGTGTGCAAGAGCTGCTAGGTCACGCCAACATCACCACCACGCAGGTGTACACACGCTTGGACTTTCAGCATTTGGCGCAAGCGTATGACTCGGCGCATCCGCGGGCTCGGAAGAAGTAACGCCTCTTTGATGCCGCTCCGGTCCAAGTCAGGGATGGGGCTGGCGCAGCGGGCCCTGGTACGTGACGTGGCGAAGCGAAGCGAAATAAACCGTAAAGCACAAGCCAAACCCCTAACGACTCAAACGACAATTGAGTCAATGAAAACTATCAAACTCAGAGAAGGCAAAGAACGCTCTGCCTTGCGCCGCCACCCGTGGATTTTTGACAGTGCCATTGCCAAAGGCAGTGGCGATGCGGGCGAAACCGTGCGGGTGGAAGCCAATGATGGCAAGTTCCTTGGCTGGGCCTCGTTCAGCCCTGCCTCCAAAATTCGCGCACGAATTTGGAGTTTTGACGAGGGTCAGCGCATTGATGTGTCGTTTTTCAAAGCCTCCATCGCTCGCGCCATTGCCGCGCGCAGCCGCTTTGACATCCAAAGCAATGGCGTGCGTTTGATTCATGGTGAGTCCGATGGCTTACCCGGCCTCATCGTGGACCGCTATGGCGACATCTTGGTGGCGTCGTTCTTGTCGTGTGGCACCGAGCGCTGGAAGGGCGTGATTGCGGATGCGCTGTTGGCGCAAACAGGCCTGACTCAACTCTATGAACGCTCAGACTCGAACGTGCGCAAGCTCGAAGGCTTGCCTGAAGTGACCGGCTGGTTGCGCGGCGAAGGTGCCACTGGCGTGCTGCTGCGCGAACACGATTGGCAGCTGTCGCTGGATGTGGCCGAGGGGCATAAGACGGGCTTTTATTTAGACCAACGAGACAGTCGCAAGAAGTTTGCAGACTATGCCCGTCGCTTGCAGTTTCAGCGCGTGCTCAATTGCTATTGCTACACAGGTGGCTTTACTGTGGCCGCTTTGGCTGGCGGTGCGGCGCATGTGACGTCGATCGACTCATCTGGCCCAGCCATTGAGCTGGCCAAAGCCAACGTGGCGCTGAACGGCTTTGACGCCACACGCACCACCATGATGGATGCCGATGTGAATGCTTCGTTGCGTCAATTCATTCAAGAAGGTCGAACGTTTGACGCCATCGTGCTCGACCCGCCTAAGTTTGCGCCGTCTGCCGCGCATGCCGATCGCGCGGCGCGCGCCTACAAAGACATCAACCGTTTGGCGTTCAAGTTGTTGGAGCCCGGTGGCGTGTTGTTCACCTACAGCTGCTCAGGTGGCATCAGTGCAGACTTGTTCCACAAAATTGTGGCCTCGGCGGGCATCGATGCGCCCTCTGATGGCTACATCAGCGAGCGCATGCAAGGCGCGCCCGACCATCCCATGACGCTGACCTTCCCCGAAGGCGAATACCTCAAGGGCTTGGTGGTCATCAAAGCGGCAGCGCTGGTTCAACAGGCTAGCTCGGCGACAATCATTGATTGATTCAAATGTTTAAAAATAAGGCTGCTCTTCTATGTTGATCCCCGCCACCATCCTGACTGGTTTTTTGGGCTCGGGCAAAACCACCTTGCTCAAACGCGTGTTGACCGAGGCCCACGGTCAAAAAATTGCCATTATCGAAAACGAGTTTGGTGAAGAAAACATCGACAACGAAATCTTGGTGTCCGACACCAACGAGCAAATCATTCAGATGAACAACGGCTGCGTGTGTTGCACCATCCGCGAAGACTTGCGCACCACCTTGCAACTGTTGGCCGCTAAAAAGCGCAAGGGTTTGCTGGACTTTGACCGCGTGGTGATCGAAACCACCGGCTTGGCTGACCCAGGCCCTGTGGCGCAAACCTTTTTCATGGACGACGAAATTGCTGAGAGTTTTTTGCTTGACTCCATCCTCACCTTGGTGGACGCCAAACACGCAGCTCAACAACTCAATGACCGCCAAGAAGCACGTCGTCAAGTGGGCTTTGCGGATCAAATCTTCATCAGCAAGGCCGACCTCGTGTCGCCCGCCGAGCTGGACGCTTTACAGCACCGTCTCAAGCACATGAATCCACGCGCCCCACAAAAAGTAGCGCACTTTGGTGAAGTCTCCTTGTCCGAGGTGTTTGATCTGCGCGGCTTTAACTTGAACGCCAAGCTCGACATCGACCCCGATTTCTTGTCGGACGACGACCATCACCACCACGATGGCGAGCATTGCGACCATCCCTCGCACAAGCATGGCCATTCACATGACCACGGCCACCATCACCACCATGACGACGATGTGAAGAGTTTTGTCTTCAAGTCCAAGCGCCAGTTCGATCCCGCTAAATTGGAAGATTTTTTGGGCGCCATCGTCAATATCTACGGCCCCAAGATGCTGCGCTACAAAGGCGTACTGAATATGAAGGGTACCGAGAAAAAGGTGATCTTCCAAGGTGTGCACCAGTTGATGGGCAGCGACTTAGGTGCCGATTGGGCTGAGGGCGAAGAACGCATCAGCAAGATGGTGTTCATTGGCATCGACCTGCCAAAGAACATTCTGATTCAAGGTCTTGACCAATCCTTGGTTTGATAAATCTTGTTAGTTTTCTCTAAGTTGACGAAGCTCTGAGGATTGTGGCTACAATCCCGCGCGCCAGACTCGCCAATACATCCGTGTTGCCAGTGGCCGCTAGGAGACCCTCAGTGAACGTGAACGCTAAATCCAAGAAAACCGTTTCTAAGAAGCCTGTTCCCGCTAAGAAAGCGGCTAAAGCAGTTGCAACGCCCAAAGCGGGTGCGAAAAAAATTGTGAAAAAACCTGTGGCGGTGAAGAGCCCTACAAAGGCTGCCAAGCCAGCGACTAAGCCTGTGGCCAAGAAGGCTGCGGCTGCTAAGAAGGTGGTTGTTAAAAAGGCGACGGCCAAAAAGTCTGTCGCTTCCAAAACAGCGTCTAAAGTCGTTGCTAAAAAAGCGGTCGCCAAGAAGGTTGTTACACCTGTTAAGAAAGTAGGGGCTAAAAAAGCGCCTGCCAAGGTCGTGAAGGTGTCCGTCAAAGCGCCCATCAAGGCCAAAGCCCCTGTGAAAGTTGCTGCTAACCCGGTTGCCAAAAAGGCGGCTGTTAAACCCCAAGCCAAAGTCGCAGCGAAGGCAGCACCTAAAGCCGCCAAACCCGTTAAACCCGCAGTGAAAGCTGCGCCCGCTAAGAGCCCTCCAACTGCGAAAGCACCTGTGGTCAAAGCAGCCAAGCCTGCCAAAGAACCCAAAGTCAAAGTGGTGGCTGCACCTACACCCATCGTGCACGTGACCCCCATCATTCCCGGCTATACCCCTGTGGTGCACAAGAAAAACTCCAGAGCTGCCAAGATGGCGGCGTTGGTACCACCCCCGCCAGCTCAAGTGGTTGCATCCAACGCAGCCAAGAATAGCTTTATGCCCATGACGGCACTTGCCGCGCCAACCATTGTTCCTGTGATACCTAAAAAAGACGCCAAGCTTGCCAATAACTGGAAGACCAAGAAAGCCGACCAACTCAGCGATGCAGAAATCATCGCCATGCCTGACGGCGAGTACATGAATGACACGCAAATGGCATTTTTCCGGCTCAAGCTCGTGCAGTTGAAAAACGAAGTGCTCAGCAATGCCAGCGAAACCACTGAGCATTTACGTGAAGACACCGTGGTCGTGCCTGACCCTGCCGACCGAGCCACCATCGAAGAAGAACACGCTTTGGAATTGCGCACACGCGACCGTGAACGCAAATTGCTCAAGAAGATCGAACAATCCATTCAGCGCATCGACAGCGGTGACTATGGTTACTGTGACGAAACCGGTGAGACCATCGGCGTGGGCCGTTTGTTGGCCCGCCCAACCGCCAGTTTGTCGCTGGAAGCGCAAGAACGTCGCGAAATTAAGCAGCGCATGTTTGGAGATTGATGGGTAAAACCCCAGAATCTTTTAAAAAAGCAGGCTTATCCGCCTGCTTTTTTTATGTCATTTCTCTTCATAAGCCACTTTTAGTGCCTTCTCTAAGTACTTAATTTATAACGATTTTTAGTCTTAGATGTAGAACTTAAAAGCACTGTAAGTTGTTGATTTTATTGAAAAAAATCTATATTCAGATGTTCTAGGCAGATTTTCCTGCTACAGTGCAAATAAGTGCAATTAAGTGGTGAGAAGTGCTTTTGATGCTTTTCGCGCGGTTTGTTTGTTCTGTTTGCTTGTAGAAAAGGTTGCCAACGTGTTTCAGGGTGCTTCATCGCTGAGTCTCGACGCCAAAGGTCGTTTATCGGTACCGACAAGGCATCGCGACGTCTTAAGTGCGACGGCCGCTGGGCAGCTCACCATCACGCGCCACCCTCACGGTTGTTTGATGATTTTTCCTCGCCCCGAGTGGGAGAAGTTTCGCGAACGCATTGCCTCTTTGCCCATGAGTGCGCAATGGTGGAAACGCATCTTCTTAGGCAATGCGATGGATGTGGAGATGGATGGCACAGGCCGTGTCCTCATCTCGCCCGAGTTACGCGCGGCAGCGGGCATCAGCAAAGACACCATGCTGCTTGGCATGGGTAACCACTTTGAACTCTGGGACAAGGCGACTTACGAGGCGCAAGAAGCCCAAGCCATGCAGGGCGAGATGCCCGATGTGTTCAAGGAATTTTCTTTTTAAAGGATGACGGTGGACACGCCATGGCAGCACACCACCGTCCTCCTGCGCGAAGCTGTCGATGCCCTCGACATCCAGCCAGACGGTACTTATGTGGACGCGACCTTTGGTCGTGGTGGGCATTCCCGTCTGATCCTGTCCAAGCTCTCGCCCCAGGGGCGTTTGATTGCCTTCGACAAAGACCTCGACGCGATTGCCGCCGCCGAGCAAATTCAAGACTCGCGTTTCTCGATTCGACACCTTGGCTTCACGCACTTGGGCGAGTTGGAGGCGGGCTCTATCGACGGTGTGCTGATGGATTTGGGTGTGAGCTCACCCCAGATCGACAACCCAGCACGCGGGTTCTCTTTTCGACACGACGGTCCTTTGGATATGCGCATGGACACCACCCGTGGCCAGGGTGTGTCCGAGTGGCTGGCCGAGGCAGAAGTCCAACACATGGCGGAGGTGATACGTGAATATGGCGAGGAACGGTTTGCTTTACAGATTGCAAAGGCGATTGATGCTCGCCGACAAGAACGGGGCGTGCCTACATCCACTTCTGAACTGGCCCAGCTCGTGGCTGACACGGTCAAAACCCGCGAGCCGGGCAAGGATCCTGCAACGCGCACATTTCAGGCTTTTCGGATTTTCATCAATGCCGAGCTTGAGGAGTTGCAACAAGCGCTGAGCGCTTCGTTGCAAGTCTTGCGTCCCGGAGGTCGATTGGCTGTGATCAGTTTTCATTCCTTGGAAGACCGGATCGTCAAGCAGTTCATCACGCAGCACGCGCGTGAGGTGTATGACCGCCGGGCGCCTTTTGCGACGCCCAAAGTGATGGACTTCAAAGCGATTGATCGCGTTAAGCCCAGTGCGGCTGAGGTGGCGGGTAACCCGCGATCGCGCAGCGCCATCATGCGCGTGGCCGAGCGCCTAGGGGCGAAGACATGAGCCGCGTCAGCGTCCTCTTGATGTTGGCTGTGTTGGCGAGTGCGTTGTACTTGGTGCGCACACAGTATGAATCACGCTCCCTCACCACAGAGATTGACCGTGCCACGAATGAGGCGCGACGCCTCGAAGTTGACAATGACCGCTTGGATGTGGAGCGCCGCGCACAGGCCACACCCTTGCGTGTGGAAAAACTGGCGCGTGAACAGTTGCACATGCGCACTATCACCCCTGCCATCACACAGTACGCCACGGTGAATGGTGTCGTGACACCGGCTTCTGCGGAGGTGCACCCATGAGCAGCCGCAGCGTGCAATACACCTCTAGCCCCTTGCTTGCCAGCAAGACGCCGATCTGGCGCAGTCAGTTCATCGTGGCCGTCATTGCGGCTGGTTTCTTGGGGTTGGTTGCGCGTGCGGCTTATGTGCAAGTGATTGATAACGCATTTTTCAAACGTCAAGGCACGGTGCGTTTTGTGCGCACCTTGGACTTGCCTGCCAACCGTGGCCGCATCTTGGATCGCAGTGGCAACATCTTGGCGTCTAGCGTGCCGGTGCCTAGTATTTGGGCCAATCCCGAAGACATTGAACGCGACCCTGTCAAGCTCAAAGCCTTGGCCAAGTTGTTGGGCATGACTGGGGCGGAGCTTCAAAAAAAGCTGCAAGACGAAGACAAAATTTTTGTGTGGCTCAAGCGTCAAGTGGACGAGTCAGTGGCCAAAGACATTGCAGCACTCAAGATCAAAGGCGTGTACGACCGCAAAGAGTACAAGCGCATTTACCCAGAGGGAGAATCGGTGGCTCACGTGGTGGGCTTCACCAATGTCGAGAACTTGGGCCAAGAAGGTGTGGAGCTCACCTTCAACAAAGACTTGGGTGGCCGAGCAGGGTCACGACGTGTGATCAAAGACCGTCTGGGTCGTGTGGTGGAAGACATTGGTGAAATGGTGCCGCCCATTGATGGTCAAGACTTGCAATTGAGCATCGACAGCAAGGTGCAGTACTTTGCCTACGAAAAAATCAAAGAAACCGTCATCGCCAACAAAGCCGCCGCAGGCAGTGTGGTGGTGTTGGATGTGAAAACAGGCGAGGTCTTGGCTTTGGTCAACTACCCCAGCTATTCACCTGGTCAGCGTGGCAGCTTGAGCGGTGCGCAATTGCGTAACCGTGCATTGACCGACACCTTTGAGCCCGGCTCCACCATGAAACCTATCGTGGTGGGCTTGGCTTTGGAAAAAGGCATTGTCAAGCCAGAGACCTTGATTCAAACCGCACCCGGCAAACTGCAAATGGGCACTGCCACCATCACCGACGCACACCCCCACGGTGTTTTGAGTGTCAATGAAGTGATCCAAAAATCCAGCAACGTGGGCACCGTCAAGATCGCCATGCAGATGCAACCCCATGACATGTGGGAAGTCTTCACGCAGGTGGGCTTGGGTCAAAAGCCCCAAGTGCCGTTCCCAGGCTCTGTGGCTGGCAGATTGCGCCCTTACAAAACATGGCGTCCGATTGAGCAAGCCACCATGAGTTATGGCTATGGTCTGTCGGCCAGTTTGTTTCAATTGGCGCAGGCCTACACCGTGTTTGCGCATGATGGTGAGATGGTGCCTGTGAGTTTGATCAAAACCAATCAGCCCACCCTCAATGGCGCACGCGTCTACTCTTCACACAATGCCGCAGCCATTCGCAACATGCTCCACATGGTGACCATCCAAGGTGGCACAGCGCCCAAGGCGCAAACCATGGGGTATTCAGTCGGTGGCAAGACAGGTACCGCACACAAAGTAGAGGGCAAAGGCTACGCCAGCAAAAAATACCGTGGCTTCTTCGTGGGCATTGCGCCCATTGACAACCCGCGCATCGTGGTCGCGGTGATGGTGGATGAGCCCTCCAATGGTGCCTACTTTGGCGGGGATGTGGCAGCACCCGTGTTCAGTCAAACGGTGCAACAAACCTTGCGCATGATGGGCGTGCAACCAGACATGGCGGTCAAACCCCAAGTCGTGACGCAAGTGGAAAAGGATTCCTTCTGATGAAGTTGCTCCATCACCCACAAGAAGCCGCACAGTGGTTGCGCACGCAGGTGCAAGGCGTGCTGCGCACCGACAGCCGCGCAGTGGGTGCAGGCGACGGCTTCATCGCATGGCCCGGCAGTGCAGCCGACGGTCGTCAGTTTGTCGTGGCGGCTTTGCAGCAAGGTGCCAAGGCTTGCTTGGTCGAGCAATCCGGGGCAGACGCTTTTGCATGGGATGCCGGCGAAACCATAGCGACCTATGAAGGCTTGAAAGCCGCCTGCGGCTCGATTGCTGCGGCGTATTACGAGCAGCCAAGTCAGACCCTCGACATGATCGCCATCACGGGCACCAACGGCAAAACGTCGACCGCTTGGTGGCTGGCGCATGCCTTACGCAGCGTAGGACAGCGCTGTGCCATTGTGGGGACGTTGGGGGTGGGCGAAATCGGGCAGCTCCAAGCCACAGGCATGACCACCCCTGCCCCCGTGCTGCTACAAGCCCGCCTGCGTGACATGGTGGATGCAGGCGTGAAAGCTTGCGCCATCGAGGCCTCATCCATTGGCTTGGCCGAGCATCGCTTAGGCGGCACGCACGTGCGCGTCGCCATGTTCACCAACTTCACCCAAGACCATTTGGATTACCACGGCGACATGGATGCGTATTGGCAAGCCAAGCAAGCCTTGTTCGATTGGCCAAGCCTGCAAGCCGCCGTGGTGAATGTGGATGATGCGCAAGGCCTCGCCTTGGTCGCACAACTACAAGCGCGTCACGCTGTGCAGGTGTGGACCGTGTCGTGCATGTCTAACAGCACGACAGCGCGTCAACACATCATGGCGCAGCGCATCCAACACGGTGCGCGTGGTTTGTGCTTTGATGTCACCGAAGGTGGTGAAAACCATGCACTCGAGACCCACTTGGTGGGTCAGTACAACGTGAGCAATGTGCTGGGTGTCATTGCCTGCTTGCGCGCCATGGGCTACCGCTTGGTCGATGCCGTCAACGCTTGCCGTGCTTTGCCTGCCGTGCCTGGGCGCATGGAGGTGGTGGGCGAGGTGAGTGAACCCTTGGTCGTGGTGGACTACGCACACACGCCCGACGCAGTGGCGCAAGCAGTGCAAGCTTTGCTGCCACTGGCCCAATCGCGGGGTGGTGCGTTGACCTGTGTGTTGGGCTGTGGCGGTGACCGCGATGCGGCCAAGCGGCCCTTGATGGCCGCTGCCGCAGAACAACACGCCCAACATCTGGTGCTGACCAGCGACAACCCCCGTAGCGAAGATCCACAAACGATCTTGAATCACATGCTGGCAGGTCTGCGACATGCAGAGAACGCCATCGTCATACCTGACCGTGCGCAAGCCATTGCCACAGCCGTGCGTCAAGCCCACGAACAAGACGTGGTGCTGATTGCAGGCAAAGGCCACGAAGACTACCAAGACATTGCGGGGGTGAAACACCCCTTCAGCGATGTGCTCCATGCGCGTGACGCTTTGACACACAGGAGTACCCATGTCTGACATGGACTTGAGCCTGAAACAAATCAACCAATGGTTGTTGGATGTATCTATGCGCACACAGATGCATGGCGACGCCAACTTAGCGATCCAACGCGTCCACACTGACAGCCGTACCTGCCAAGCAGGCGACTTGTTTGTTGCGCTCCAAGGTGAGCGCTTTGATGCGCATGATTTTTTGCCGCAAGTCGCTGCCCTTGGCGCCACAGCCGCCTTGGCGCACCGCGGCTTAGATGCGACCCAGTTAGCGGGCATGGAAGTGGCCGACACACGCATGGCCTTGGGTCAATTGGCCAAAGCTTGGCGCCGTCAATTCACATTACCTGTGATTGCGGTGACGGGCAGCAACGGCAAAACCACCGTGACCCAGATGATTGCCAGCATCTTGCGCGCAGACTTGGGCGACGATGCCTTGGCCACACAAGGTAATTTGAACAACGACATTGGCGTGCCACAAACCTTGCTGCGTTTGCGTGCCCATCATCGCCGTGCGGTGGTGGAATTGGGCATGAACCACCCTGGTGAGATTGCATGCTTAGCCGCAATGACGCAGGCCACGGTGGCCTTGGTCAACAACGCCCAGCGCGAGCACCAAGAGTACATGGCCTCGGTGCAAGCCGTGGCACAAGAAAACGGGGAAGTGATCCAAGCCCTGCCTGCGCACGGCATCGCTGTGTTCCCCGCTCACGATGCCTACACCGCCTTGTGGCAAGACTTGGCGGGTACACGCACTTGCCTGCGTTTTTCCATGACAGGCGAGGCCGAGGTGTACTTGCTCACAGTCGATTGGCGCAACGACCATTGGGCTGTGGAAGCACAAACCCCTGCGGGTGTGCTGCGGACCCAGTTGCACATCGCTGGACGCCACAACGTTGGCAATGCACTGGCAGCGACGGCCTGCGCTTTGGCCGCTGGCGTAGCACTGGATGTGATCGCGCAAGGTCTCAACAGTTTCGAGCCAGTCACAGGCCGCTCACGCGCCTTTGGCATTCAGTGTCAAGGCCGCGATATCACTGTGGTAGATGACGCCTACAACGCCAACCCTGATTCTGTGCGTGCTGCGATTGACGTGTTAGCCGAGTTGCCTGCGCCACGTTTGCTGGTGTTGGGTGACATGGGTGAGGTGGGTTCGCAAGGCCCAGAGTTTCACCAAGAGGTGGGCTTGCACGCGGCACAAATGGGCATTGAGTATGTGCTGTGCTTGGGTGAGTTGGCTGCTTTCACTGCCCAAGCCTGCGGTGCGCATGCGCAGCATTTGCCCAGCATCCAGGTGCTCAACGAACAGGTGATGCAACTGCTGCCACAACTCGGCAGTATGCTGGTCAAAGGCTCGCGCTTCATGCAAATGGAGCGCGTCATTGACGCGATCAGCACGGGTCATCGCAACACAAAGGACGCGACACCATGCTGCTGACCTTGGCCCAATGGCTGCAAACCCTCTCGCCTGACTTTGGTTTTTTCCGCGTGTTCCAGTACCTCACCTTCCGTGCGGTGATGGCGGCGTTGACAGCCCTGCTGATTGGTTTGATCGCAGGCCCCGCCGTGATTCGCCGCTTGACGGCACTCAAAATTGGTCAACCCATCCGTGAATACGCCATGCAATCGCATTTGGCCAAAAGCGGCACACCCACCATGGGCGGCGTGTTGATCTTGATTGGCATTGCCGTGTCTACTTTGCTGTGGGCGGATTTGTCCAATCGCTTTGTCTGGATTGTGATGATCGTCACCTTCGGCTTTGGCGCGATTGGCTGGGCCGATGACTGGCGCAAAGTGGTACACAAAGACCCAGAGGGCATGCCCTCAAGCGAGAAATACATGTGGCAATCCATCATTGGACTGACCGCTGCTTTGTACTTGGTGTTCAGCATTTCTGAAAGCAGCAACCTGCGCGTTCTAGAGTTGTTCTACTCGTGGGTCAAGTCCGGTTTCGATGTGAACTTACCGCCTAAAGCGGGTTTGCTTTTGCCCTTCATCAAAGAAGTGAGCTATCCCTTAGGCGTGTTTGGCTTTGTCATCATGACCTACTTGGTCATTGTGGGTTCTAGCAATGCGGTGAATTTGACGGACGGCTTAGATGGCTTGGCCATCATGCCCGTGGTCATGGTGGGGTCGGCGCTGGGCATGTTTGCCTATGTGACAGGCAGTGCTGTGTATTCCAAATACCTGTTCTTCCCGCACATCCCGGGCTCTGGTGAGTTGATGATTTTTTGCGCCGCCATGGCTGGTGCAGGCTTGGCCTTTTTGTGGTTCAACACCCATCCGGCGCAAGTGTTCATGGGCGACGTCGGGGCTTTGGCCTTGGGCGGAGCGCTTGGCACGATTGCGGTGATCGTGCGCCAAGAGATCGTGCTCGCCATCATGGGGGGCATTTTTGTCGTCGAAGCTTTGTCGGTCATGGCGCAGGTCATGTACTTCAAATACACCAAGAAGAAATACGGCGAAGGCCGTCGCATTTTAAAAATGGCACCGCTGCATCACCACTTTGAAAAAAGCGGCTGGAAAGAAACCCAAGTGGTCGTGCGTTTTTGGATCATCACCATGCTGCTGTGCTTGGTGGGGCTGTCTACCTTGAAGCTGAGATAAGAAGATGCAGCAACTCCACAACCAATCGGTGCTGATTCTGGGCTTGGGTGACTCTGGCCTAGCCATGGCGCGTTGGTGCGTGCGACAGGGTGCGCAAGTGCAAGTCGTGGACACGCGTGCCCAGCCGCCGCATTTGGCCGTCTTGCACACCGAGCTACCGCAGGTGAAGTTTGTGCAGGGTGCGTTCGAGGCTGCGTTGGTGCAAGGCCAAGAGGTGCGCGCAGTTTTCAAAAGCCCTGGCTTGAATCCCGAGTCAGTCTCACCCGTGTGGGACGCTGCGGTGACCGCAGGCCTGTGGGTGGGCACGGAGTTGACCTTGTTTGCACAAGCCTTGCGCGATTTGCAAACCAGCATGGCCTATCACCCCAAGGTCTTGGCCGTCACGGGCACTAACGGTAAGACCACCGTCACTTCGTTGACCGGGCAATTGCTCGCACGTGGGGGCAAGCGCGTGGCCATGGCTGGCAATATCGGACCGACCTTGCTCGACACCTTGTCGCAAGCCTTAGACCAAGCCGCCCAAGCACAAGCCGCAGATGAAGCCTTGGCGGAGCAAGCCAAAGCAGACGCTGAGGCCCACGAAAAAATCCAAACGGCACACGCGGCACAGATGGCCTTCGAGGCTGAAGCAGCACTGGCACGAGAAGCAGCGGTACACACCGATGCCGCATCGCAAATGGCGCTGACCGGCTCCGAGGCTGAACCACAGGCAGACACGGTTGAACCCGATTCATCGGACACGGATGCCTTTGCGGTGGACTTACCTCCGCTGGTGCCGCCACCACCGCCGCCTGCTGACCATCCGTACCTGCCGCAGGTGTGGGTGGTGGAGCTGTCGAGCTTTCAGTTGGAGGGCGTGGACAACTTCGAACCCACGGCTGCTACTGTGCTCAACCTCACGCAAGACCACCTCGATTGGCATGGCAGCATGGACGGCTATGCCGCAGCCAAAGCCCGCATCTTTGGCCAGCAAGGTGTGTTGGTACTCAACCGCGAAGACGCCGCTGTGCTGGCGATGCTGCCCGAGCCTGTGCGCGTGAAATTGCAAAAGCCTCACGTGCGTGCGCACATCACTTTCGGTGGCAACTTACCCCAACGTCCCGGTGACTACGGCATGGAAACCGTCAATGGCATGACCTGGCTGGTGCGAGCCCTAGAGGCAGACGAAACCCGCAAGCGTCGTAAGGATGACGAAGAAGAAATTCATATTCAGCGCTTGATGCCCGCCGATGCCTTGCGCATCCGAGGCCGTCACAATGCGCTCAATGCGTTGGCCGCGTTGGCTTTGGCCAGTGGCGCGGGTGGTGATTTGGCCCCCATGCTGTTCGGTTTGCGCGAGTATGTGGGTGAGCCACACCGCGTGGAGTCCGTCACCGTCTTCAACGGAGTTGAATATGTGGACGACAGCAAGGGCACCAATGTGGGCGCTACTGTGGCTGCCTTGAAGGGCTTGGGTGCTGACCATCGCTTAGTTGTCATCTTGGGTGGCGATGGCAAGGGTCAAGACTTCTCGCCCTTGCAAGAACCCGTTGCGCGCTATGCGCGTGCGGTGGTGTTGATGGGGCGTGACGCACCCGTGTTGCGCGAAGTGCTGCAACACTGCGGCACCTTGTTGATCGATGCCGCTAGCTTGGAAGAAGCGGTGTTCAAAGCCAGCGAGCAAGCGCACGCAGGCGACGCCGTGTTGTTGTCACCTGCTTGTGCGAGCATGGACATGTTTCGCAACTACGCACACCGTGCCGAAGTCTTTGTGAACGCGGTGCATCGTTTGGTGGAAGAGGCTGGAGGCATGGCATGAGCGACACGGCCATCTCCGCCAAACCACCGTTCATGCTGCGCATGAAACTGTTTGTTACTCGGCTCTTGGGCGCTGAACCCGAAACGGGCATGGACGCGTTGCCTGTGCGCGTGCATGGCACCGAGTTCACACGTACCGCTGCATCTCCCCCTGTGCATGTGAAGGGGTTTGACCAACCCCTGGTGTGGGTCACCTTTGCCTTGCTGATGTTTGGTTTGGTCATGGTCTATTCCGCATCCATTGCTATCCCAGACAACCCACGCATGGGCGCCAGCTACACCCAAACGTATTTCTTGCTGCGTCACACGCTGTCCTTGTTTGTGGCGTTTGTGGCGGCGTTGCTGGCTTTTCAAATCCCACTCAACACCTGGGAGCGCATGGCGCCTTGGGTGTTTGTGGCCGCCATTGTTTTGTTGATTGCGGTGCTGATCCCGTTCATCGGTAAATCGGTCAATGGCGCACGCCGTTGGATTGGCTTGGGCTTTATGAACTTCCAGCCTTCGGAGTTGGCCAAGTGGGGCGTGTTGCTGTACGCGGCCAACTACATGGTGCGCAAGATGGAGGTGAAGGAAAAGTTCTTCGCCGCAGTCACGCCCATGGGGGTGTCGGTGTCGGTGGTCGGCTTGTTGTTGTTGTCAGAGCCAGACATGGGTGCCTTCATGGTGATCGCGGTGATTGCCATGGGCATTTTGTTCTTAGGTGGTGTCAACGCCCGCATGTTCTTCTTGATTGCTGCGGCGCTGATTGGCGTGTTCGCTCTCATCATCGCGTCGTCGGAGTGGCGTCGCGAACGCATCTTTGCGTACCTCGACCCATGGAGCTTGGAGCATGCGCTGGGCAAGGGCTACCAGTTGTCGCACTCGCTGATCGCGATTGGTCGTGGTGAAATTTTCGGTGTGGGCTTGGGCGGTAGTGTTGAAAAACTCCACTGGTTGCCCGAGGCACACACCGACTTCTTGTTGGCTGTGATTGGTGAAGAGTTTGGTTTTGTCGGCGTGGTCGCGGTGATTGGCCTGTTCATGTGGCTGACCCGTCGCATCATGTACATCGGACGCCAAGCCATTGCGATGGAGCGTGTGTTTGCAGGCTTGGTCGCACAAGGTGTGGGCATTTGGATGGGCTTTCAGTCCTTCATCAACATGGGTGTGAACCTCGGCGCGTTGCCCACCAAGGGCCTGACCTTGCCACTGATGAGCTATGGCGGTTCAGCGATTTTGCTGAACCTGATTGCGATTGCTGTTGTGTTGCGCGTGGACTTTGAGAATAGAGTTGTGATGCACGGAGGCAGGTTATGACCCAGCCACGCACTGCACTCATCATGGCGGGTGGCACAGGCGGCCACATCTTCCCCGGCTTGGCGGTGGCTGACGCTTTGCGCGCCCAAGGTTGGCGCGTGCATTGGTTGGGTGCGCCCGAGCCGAGCATGGAAAGCCAGCTGGTGCCGCCGCGTGGCTTCGCCTACGAGGCGGTTCAATTTGCTGGTGTGCGCGGCAAAGGGCTTAAAACTCTGGCGTTGCTGCCCTTTAAGTTATTGCGTGCGTTCTGGCAAAGCTTGGGCGTGATGCGTCGTATCAAACCCGATGTGGTGGTGGGCCTCGGTGGCTACATCACGTTCCCTGCGGGGCTGATGGCCGTGTTGTGCGGCAAGCCCTTGGTGCTGCACGAACAAAACTCGGTGGCCGGCATGGCCAATAAAGTGTTGAGTCATGTCGCTGACCGCGTGTTCAGCGCCTTCCCCCATGTGCTGCCCAAAGCGGAGTGGGTGGGTAACCCCATGCGGGATAGTTTTGTGAATCAACCCGGCCCCGCGCAACGCTTTGCCGAGCGCACAGGCCCATTGCGTGTGGTAGTGGTGGGCGGCAGCTTGGGTGCGCAAGCACTCAACACCGTGGTGCCCCAAGCCGTAGCCAAGATGCCAGCCGACCAACGCCCCATCGTCACACACCAAAGTGGCGCCAAACAAATTGACGCCTTGCGTGCTGCGTATGAACAAGCGCGTGTACATGCTGAACTGACACCGTTCATCGACGACACCGCACAAGCGTTTGCCGATGCGGATGTGGTGGTTGCCCGTGCGGGAGCCAGTACCGTGACCGAGTTGGCGGCGGTGGGCGTGGCGGCTATCTATGTGCCATTCCCCCACGCGGTGGACGATCACCAAACCACCAACGCGCGCTTCATCGTTGAGGCAGGCGGCGGGTGGTTGATGCCACAAAACGACTTGAAAGTCCAAGACTTGGCAGACCGCTTGCAGTTCATGACACGCCGCACCTTGCTGGCTTGCGCTGAGAAGGCGTATGCCGTGCGTCAAGTCGATGCAGTGCGTCTCGTCGTGGCTGCTTGCGAGCAGCTCGCAGCGCAGAGAAATAAAAAATGAAACACGCCATTCGTTACATCCATTTCGTCGGCATCGGTGGTGCAGGCATGAGTGGCATTGCTGAAGTGCTGCTGAACTTGGGCTATGTCATCTCTGGCTCTGATTTGTCTGACAGTCCTGCCTTGAAGCGCTTGCAAAGTTTGGGCATCCAAACCCATGTGGGCCATGCCGCCAGCCATATTGCGGGGGTAGATGCGGTGGTAACTTCCACCGCTGTGCATGCAGACAACCCTGAGGTGGTGGCCGCGCACGCCAAGCTCATCCCCGTCGTGCCGCGTGCGGTGATGCTGGCTGAGTTGATGCGTTTGAAAACAGGTGTGGCGATTGCAGGCACACACGGCAAAACCACCACCACCAGCTTGGTGGCCAGTGTGTTGGCCGAGGCGGGCATGGACCCCACCTTTGTGATTGGCGGCAAACTCAACAGCGCAGGCGCGAACGCCAAGCTGGGTTCAGGTGACTACATCGTGGTGGAAGCAGATGAGTCCGATGCTTCGTTCTTGAACCTCTTTCCCGTGATGGCGGTGGTGACCAACATCGATGCCGACCACATGGACACCTATGGCCACGACTTCAACAAGTTAAAGGCGGCATTCATTGAGTTCTTACACCGCATGCCTTTCTATGGCGCAGCGATTTTGTGCACTGACGATGCCGCGGTGCGCAGCATCTTGCCCGAGGTGTCGCGTCCTATCACCAGCTATGGTTTTAACGAAGAAGCGCAAGTGCGTGCGGTGAATGTGCGCGCCGACAACGGGTGCATGTGCTTCACGGTGCAGCGCCGCAACGGCGTGACTTTGCCCGACCTGGACATCACGCTCAACTTGGCGGGCGAGCACAACGTGCTCAATGCCTTAGCTGCCATTGCGATTGCGGTGGAGCTGAATGTGCCCGATGTTGCTTTGCAAAAAGCGCTGGCCGAGTTCAAGGGTGTGGGCCGCCGCTTTCAACGCCATGGTGAAGTGGCTGCGAAAAACGGTGGCACGTTCACCCTCATTGAAGACTATGGCCACCATCCTGTGGAGTTGGCAGCCACCTTGGCGGCAGCGCGTGGGGCATTCCCCGGTCGTCGCTTGGTGTTGGCCTTCCAGCCGCACCGCTACACCCGCACGCGTGACTGTTTTGAAGACTTTGTCGAGGTCATGGGTCGCGTCGATGTGTTGTGGTTGTCGGAAATTTATGCCGCTGGCGAAACCCCCATTGCCGCTGCCGATGGCCGTGCGCTGTCGCGTGCCATGCGGCTGGCAGGCCACGAAGCCTTGGTCTTTGTGGATGACATTCAAAAAATGGCCCAAGTCATTGCGGACAACGCCCAAGTCGGCGATGTGGTGATGTGCATGGGTGCAGGCTCCATCGGTCAAGTGCCCACACAGGTGCTGGACTTGGTGCAACAACGTACACGCAAAGAGGTGGCGTAAGACATGACCTTCAACCTTCAAACCGCCAAAGTTGCTGTGCTCATGGGGGGGCTATCTGCCGAGCGTGATGTGTCCCTCATGTCGGGCAGCGGTGTGCTCAAGGCCTTGCAAAGCAAAGGTGTCAACGCCACCGCGTTTGACCCTGCCGAGCGCAGCTTGGACGAGCTCAAGCGTGAAGGCTACACACACGCGTTCATTGCGCTGCATGGCCGGTATGGCGAAGACGGGTCGGTGCAAGGTGCCTTGGAGTTGTTGGGCATTCCCTACACCGGCGCTGGCGTGATGGCGTCTGCCATGGCCATGGACAAAGTGATGACCAAGCGGGTTTGGAGCGCTGTGGGTTTATCCACACCGAGCTATGTGTGGTTGTCGCCCGAAGACCAAACCGCAAACAACATCGAAGCCATTCCTGCCAAGTTGGGTTTACCGCTGATCGTCAAGCCGCCTCGTGAAGGCTCATCGATTGGCATGAGCAAGGTCATGCAGGCGGGTGAAATCATGGCGGCCACACAACTGGCGACGAAGTACGACCCTGATTTGTTGGCAGAAGAATTCATTAAGGGCGAGGAGTTGACTTGCCCGATTTTGGGTAATGGCGCAGCAGCCCGTGCTTTGCCTGTGGTGCGTATTGCGGCCCCTGACGGTGCTTACGACTACAACCACAAATATTTCACCGACGATGTGAAGTACCACTGTCCCAGCGGTTTGCCCGAAGCCGAGGAACAAGAGATTCAAGGCTTGGTGGTGGCTGCGTACCGAGCCTTGGGGTGTCGTGGCTGGGGTCGCGCCGACATCATGTTGCGCGCGTCGGATCGCAAGCCGTATTTGTTGGAGATGAACACATCGCCCGGTATGACCAGCCATTCGTTGGTGCCCATGTCGGCGCGTGCAGCGGGCATCAGCTACGAAGACTTGTGCTTGACGCTGTTAGAAAGCGCCACGCTGGACCATCCCGGAGGCAAGGCCACCGTATGACCACGCGCTACACCCACATGCGGCCCCGTCCTGAGGTGAACACCTCGGTGGTGGTGCCGCTGGACGTCAAGCTCATGCACATGGCAGCTTCGCTCATGTTTGTGGGCTTGGTGCTGGGCGCTTTGGGTGCAGGCGTTTGGGCCTTGGTACGACTGCCTGCATTTGTCTTGACAGGTATCGCCGTTCACGGCGATGTCGAACACAACAACGAGGTGACCTTGCGTGCCAATGTGGTGACCAAGTTCACGGGTAATTTTTTCACTGCTGACTTGGGCCGTGTGCGCAATGCGTTTGAGAGCGTGCCTTGGGTGCGCTTGGCCTCGGTGCAGCGTGAGTTTCCTAACCGTTTACGCGTGACCTTGCAAGAACACAAGCCTGTGGCGTATTGGGGGGAGGACGGTGAACAACGCATGCTCAACAGTTATGGCGAAGTGTTTGAAGCCAATGCGGGTGATTTGGATGACGACAAGATGCCACGCCTGAGTGGACCAGACAGTCAATCCTTACAAGTGTTGAGCATGTATTTGGCCTTAGCCCCTGCCTTCAAGGAGTTGACCTTGGCCTTGGATAGTTTGGAACTCACGGAGCGCGGTAGCTGGCGTGCACGACTCCAGCACGGCGGCGTGATGGAGCTGGGCCAAGGCAGTGTGGACGATGTGATGACACGCATGCAGCGAGTTTCCAAAACATTGGCTCAGGTGACACAAAGACTAGGCCGCAAAGTCACGGCGATTGAATCAGCCGATTTGCGATACGAGAACGGGTATGCGCTTCGGGTGCGCGGGGTGAGCACGCAAGACGTGTCTGCCAAACGCTAACGAACACAGAGAGAAGACGAGAAAGAACGAGGCTGTTATGGCAAAAGAATACAAAGATTTGGTGGTCGGCTTAGACATTGGCACGGCCAAGGTCATGGTGGTTGTGGCTGAAGTGTTGCCCAGTGGTGAGCTCAAGCTCGCCGGCCTTGGCGTGGCACCCAGCAATGGTTTGAAGCGTGGCGTGGTGGTCAACATTGACGCCACCGTGCAAAGCATTCAACAGGCTTTGAAAGAAGCGGAGTTGATGGCGGACTGCAAAATCACACGGGTCTACACAGGCATCACGGGTAGCCACATCCGTGGCATCAACTCCACGGGCATGGTGGCGGTGAAAGACAAAGAAGTCACCGCTGCCGATGTGGCGCGTGTGGTGGAGACAGCCAAAGCCATCAACATTTCGACCGACCAGCGCTTGTTGTTGGTGCAGCCCCAAGAGTTTGTGATTGATGGTCAGGATGTGCGTGAGCCCATTGGCATGAGTGGCATCCGCTTGGAGGCCAAGGTGCATATCGTCACGGGCGCACAAAGTGCGGCAGAAAACATCATCAAGTGCGTACGTCGTTGCGGCTTGGATGTGGACCGTTTGATGCTGAACCCCTTGGCCTCCAGCATGTCGGTGTTGACCGATGACGAGCGTGAATTGGGCGTGGCCTTGGTCGATATTGGTGCAGGTACGACCGACGTGGCGATCTTCACCAATGGTGCGATTCGCCATACAGCGGTCATTCCGATTGCGGGTGACTTGATCACCAGTGACATCGCCATGGCTTTGCGTACCCCCACCAAAGATGCAGAAGAAATCAAAATTGAATCCGGCTACGCCAAGCAATTGCTGGCAGACCCCGAGGTGCAAGTGGAAGTGCCGGGCTTGGGGGACCGTGCGCCGCGCATGTTGAGCCGTCAAGCCTTGGCGGGTGTGATTGAGCCCCGTGTGGAAGAGATCTTTTCGCTGGTGCAGCAAGTCATCCGCGACTCGGGCTACGAAGAGGTGCTGTCATCAGGCATCGTGTTGACGGGGGGAAGCGCGGTCATGCCGGGCATGGTGGAGTTGGGTGAAGACATTTTCTTGAAGCCCGTGCGCCGTGGCATTCCGCACTACGACAGCGCGTTGGCCGATATGGTGTCGCAGCCGCGAGCCGCCACGGTGATGGGCTTGTTGGTCGAGGCCGGTGTGGACCGCCAACGCGGATTCAAAGTTTCACAAAAGAGTGGGTCTGTCAACTCGTTGATGGACCGTCTCAAAGATTGGTTTGTGGGGAATTTCTAAACATGATTCCACCAAGCTTGCTTTACCTCGCACGTGGTAGTCCGCCGCAGCGACTGCCACCACGGCTGCATGTGGGGGCGCGATGGCGGCCCTGCACGGCAACTGCGCCACCCTCGTAGAAGGCGCGCAATGCAACAAAACCAACACATGAATTCAAGGCAACTGCAAATTTTTAGATTGATAGGAGAAACAAAATGACCATCGAAATGATCGAAGTTGAAGCATTCAACTCAGGCACTCAAATCAAAGTGATTGGCTTGGGTGGCGGCGGCGGTAACGCGGTCGAGCACATGATCCGCTCAGGCGTACAAGGCGTGGAGTTCGTCACCGCCAACACCGACGCACAAGCTTTGCGCGTCAGCAATGCGCACAAAGTGATTCAGCTCGGCTCGACAGGCTTGGGCGCTGGCAGTAAGCCAGAGCGCGGCCGTGAAGCGGCTGAGGCTGCGGTGGATGACATCCGCTTGGCACTGGAAGGTACCAACATGTTGTTCGTGACAGCCGGCATGGGTGGTGGCACGGGTACCGGTGCAGCGCCTGTGGTGGCCCGTGTGGCCCGCGAGATGGGCATCTTGACCGTGGGGGTGGTGACCAAGCCTTTCGAATTCGAAGGCAGCCGTCGCATGGGTAATGCAGAAGCTGGGTTGGCGGAACTCGAAGCCAACGTGGACTCCCTCATCGTGGTGTTGAACGAAAAATTGATGAATGTGTTGGGCGAAGACGCTAGCCAGGACGAAGCCTTTGCGTTTGCCAACGATGTGTTGAAAAACTCTGTGGGCGGTATTGCTGAGATCATCAACGTCGAAGCCTTGGTCAACGTCGACTTTGAAGACGTGCGTACCGTGATGAGCGAAACCGGCAAAGCCATGATGGGCACAGCAGCGGCCAACGGTCCAGACCGTGCCCGCATCGCTGCCGAGCAAGCCGTGGCGTGCCCCTTGCTCGAAGGCGTGGACATGTCGGGTGCCAAGGGCGTGTTGGTGCTCATCACCGCAGCCAAGGGCGGCTTGAAGCTGTCCGAGTCACGCGAAGCCATGAACACCATCCGCAAGTTCGCTTCACCAGACGCACACGTGATTTACGGTACGGCTTATGACGAGAGTTTGGGTGACCAAATTCGCGTCACTGTGGTGGCTACCGGTTTGGCAGGCAGCCGCCGCGCTGCGCCGCAGTTGCAAGTGTTGCGCACAGGCACGGACGGTGTGGGCTTTCCCACCACGCAAGCCAACAATGCATCTCCTGCGGGCGTGTTGGCTGCCGCTGCCACAGGCGGCTTGGCCAGTTTGGCTGCGGGCTTGGGTGTTGGCTCAGCTGCACAACCCAACTATGAGTCGATGAACTCGCCCGCAGTGTGGCGTGGCAACCGCACCTCGGCTGCGGCCAAGGTCGATGCCTTGTCTTCTGGCGGTATGGATGATTACGAAATTCCCGCTTTCTTGCGCAGGCAAGCGGACTAAGTAGGCTTCTAGGATCGACACCTTTTGCCCCCCGTTTTGGGGCGATCCTGCGGTGGGGGCTATCAAGGTCATTGCATCAATGAATCACCTCTTCGGGGGTGATTCACTAAAATCTATCTGTGCTTAAACAAAGAACCCTTCAATCTCTCACCAAAGCCGTGGGCGTGGGGCTGCATAGCGGCCAACGCGTGGAGCTGACACTGCGCCCCGCGCCACCTGAGACGGGCATCGTGTTTCGTCGAGTGGATTTGCCGCAACCAGTCGATATCCCCATCAACGCCACGGCTGTGACGGATACGCGTTTGGCTTCGACCATCTCCAATGGGCGGGCGAAGGTGTTCACGGTGGAGCATTTGATGTCGGCTTGTGCCGGCTTGGGACTTGATAACCTCTACATTGACATCACGGCAGAAGAGGTGCCGATTTTGGATGGGTCTGCTTCGTCGTTCGTGTTCTTGCTGCAAAGCGCGGGCATCGTGGAGCAAAACGCACCCAAGCGTTTCATTCGCGTCTTGAAGACGGTGGAAGTGCGCGCTGGCGAAGGGGCCAACGTGAAGTGGGCGCGTCTGGAGCCGCATCACGGCTACAAGCTCAGTTTCGAAATCGACTTTCATCACCCTGCTGTGGACTCGACTGGGCAAAGCGTGGTGTTCGACATGGACACCGATGTGTACACCCGTGACATTGCGCGGGCTCGCACCTTTGGCTTCACACGTGATGTTGAGATGATGCGTGCCAATGGCTTGGCCTTAGGTGGCGGTTTGGACAACGCCATCGTGATGGATGACTACAAGGTTTTGAACAGCGAAGGCTTGCGCTACGACGACGAGTTTGTGAAGCACAAAATCCTTGATGCCATGGGCGATTTGTATTTGATTGGTAAGCCTTTGCTGGCGTCGTACGTTGCGTTCCGTTCTGGGCACGCCATGAATAACCAGCTATTGCGTGAGCTTCTCAGCCAACCCGATGCCTACGATGTCGTCACTTTTGACGATGTGCGCAAAGCACCGCCAGGCTTGGCCCAACTCGCGCCTGCTTGGTAAACCATGTGACCATATCGCCCTCCATAGTCGCTTCTTTGTGGTGAGCGGGCGGCGAGCCGTTAGGCATGGCGTTGCGCTTGATCGGGTTGCGCGCACATGGACCAGCGTGGACGACTGACCTTGGCCAATGGTTTGATGTGAGCTGCCATTTCGATGCAAGCCATGGCTCTGCGTCGTGCGTTGGACCAAGAAACGACCTTACAAAAAACTGCGCTCTTGATATTGAGAACCATGTCTGCACAGCGGCAGTTTGACTATCTCCAATGCGGTGGATGGTGGCTCCAGTGTGGAACTGAGTTTATTCGCCGTCGATCGCTGAAGTAGCGGGGTGCCTTCAGCGGCTGCGTCCCGCTTTGTACATGCTGCTGGTGCTGCGCTGCAAATCAGTCGCAGCGGCCAAGCGCGCCATGGCGTGCCCTGCATGCGCATGTGTGATGGCAATGCCTAAGGCATCAGCCGCATCAGGGCCGGGTAAGCTGGGTAGTTGCAGCAGGCGTTTGACCATTGCTTGCACTTGCTCTTTTTTTGCCAAGCCGTGGCCTGCCACGGCTTGCTTCATTTGCAAGGCCGTGTACTCTGCAACAGGTAAATTGCATGTGGCCAGTGCGGTGATGCAAGCGCCGCGCGCTTGACCCAGCAAAAGTGTGGCTTGTGGGTTGACGTTGACGAACACAATCTCTATGGCAGAAGTGTCGGGTTTGTAGCGCTCAACGACTTCATGGATGCCTTCGAACAGGACTTTCAAGCGATCTGCGAAATTACCTTGGACTTCCTTGTTGGTGCGTATCGTGCCACTGGCCACATAGAGAAGTTGGGCAGCATGCTTTTCCACCACACCAAAACCAGTGGTGCGCAAGCCAGGGTCAATGCCGAGAATTCGCATCAATGGTCGGGCAGTTGTGCGCTGCCCATGCGCATCAAGATGATTTCGGTGCGACCTGCCAAGTACTCCGACTGTGGAAACTTTTGGTAGTGCTTGGGGCGGGGCAGCATCACCGCCAAGCGGCCCGCTTCCCACGCGGTGAGTTGTGAGGGAGGTTTTTGAAAGTAGTGTTGTGCAGCCGCTTCGGCGCCAAAAATACCTTCACCCCATTCCACATGGTTGAGGTAAATTTCTAGGATGCGTTTCTTGCCCACGATGACTTCGAGCATCAGGGTCAAGACAAACTCTTGGCCCTTGCGAATGAAGGTGCGTTCGCCTGACAGAAACAAGTTCTTCGCCAATTGTTGTGTGATGGTGGAGCCGCCGACCACCTTGGGTGCTGCTTTGCTTTGTGCTTTACGGCTGGCTAGTAGTTCGGCTTTGGCGTTCTTGACCCATGCCTTTTCAATCGCATCCCATTGCACGCCATCGTGTTGCGCAAAGATGTCGTCTTCGGACGCAATCACCGCACGTTTGAGGTGGTTGGAAATTTGTGCATAAGGCACCCAATCTTGGCGCCAACGCAGCCGTTCCTTGGTGTTGATAATGCGCCAAGCCTCCGAGCGTTCAAAGGCGGTGGACTCCGGCGCGACACGCACCATCACCGCAATGCGTGCCAAAAAGAAAATTTGTAAACCCACCCAAGCGATAAGCAGCAAGAGCAGCCAGCGCAGCAGGGGGCGAAAGCGTGCGTCGTTCACGGTGGTTCAGTGGGTGGCTTCGCCACCTCGTGTTTGCAAGGTGTTGTCTCGGCTGAAGATGAAGCGCGCCACGATGGCCAGTTGATCGGCTTGTCGTCGCATCTCTTCGGTGAACTCACCAAATGGTCCAGCTGCCGTGGCGATGGCTTGTGCACGACGGTCTAGATCGACTTGACCTGAGCTTTGAACCACCTCTGTTTCGATCACTCGACCACGGTTGTTGACCGTGATGATCATGGTCAATTTCCCATAGAGTTTTTGACCGTTCTGGGTGGCAGGGAAGTAACGTGTGCCGCGGTCTTCAATCCCGCGCCTGAGAGCGTCGTAATACAGAGCGTAGGCCACCTGTTTGGTGGCGGGGCTCAGGTAGTGTTTGTGTGGACGGGCGTTGTCTTGGTTGATGCGCTCTTCAATTTCGGCTAAGAGTTTGAGCATTTGACGACGTTTTTGTTCAACAGCGTCTTGTGCAGCCTGTGTTTTTTGCGGCTGAGGCGGGGGCAGTTGTGCGAGTAATTTTTTCACTTGTGCCAGCAGCAAAGATTGCTCTTTGCGCATGGCGCTGATTTGATGTTGCGCCGACTCGGTCATGTCACCCGCAGAGGTGCTGGCAGCGGCTGGCAGTGGCGATGCGGCACGACCGCTCATGAGTTCACCCCCGCCTGCGAGTTGCGTTTGGGCCAAGGCTTGGGCTTTGTCAGGGGCATCGGCTTTGGCTTGGGTGTTGACCAAAATCACTTCCAGTGGCGTGTCGTTGAACAAACGATCAAACCGCTCAGGGGCAGCCAAGCGCAGGGTGAGTAGCGCCCCATGAAAGGCAAACGAGATGAACAATGCTTTGTGCAGCGTCGTCCATCGGTACCAAGAAAAACGCGAGAGCATCATGCGGCATCGACCTCAGGGGTGGGGGCTTCGTTCACATCCATGGCCAAAGCAATGGGGCCTGCAGCACTGTCGTCTTCGTCATCTGCTATTCCAGCTTCTTCAGCACTGGTGGGGGCATCGGCTTCGAGCAGGTGCAACAAGTGACCGGTGATGTCGAGGGTGATGTCATCCACAGCGCTCAAGCGCAGTTGCACATGAGCGCCGCGCGGCAAGTCACCGCCGCCAAGCACGGGCAAGACCAAGGGCAGGTCGTCGGCGCGGGCCATGGGTGGCTGACCTGGGAAAACCTTGAAGACGGTGGCACTGAGATCGGTGATGTTGTTCTGTTTCAAGTATTGCAGCGTCCAGAAACGCTCCATGCCGTTTTGGTAGGCGTTGTAAGCCCCATAGGCCCCGTCAAAGGCTGAGATGATGGAGAACAGTTCGGCGTCTTTGGGTTTGAACGGTGCGGCCAAAGCGGCGGTGCTGCCATGTTTGGCGCACGCAATGATTTGCCATTGGTTCACAAGGTCGGTGTAGCGACGCAGGGGTGAGGTGCTCCACGCATAGCTGGGCACGCCAATGCCGGCATGCGGCAGCGCTTTGGTGCCCATGCGCACTTTGACACCGGGCAGCAAGCTGGCTTGGCTGCGGTAGATGCCTGGCACGCCGAGTTCAGCCATCCAGTTGCCCCAGGTGCTGTTGGCCAAAATCATGGCCTCGGCCACCATCAAGTCGAGCGGCGCACCGCGCTGGCGGATGGTGATGTGTACTTGCTCGTGGCCTTGTGGCTCGATGCCGTCATTGCCGACCAAGCGGAAGTTGTAGTCAGGGCGGTTGAAGTTCTCAGGCTTGCCGCGCACCACTTCGCGTTGGGCTTTCAGGTGCTGTGCCAAGCGGAATAGGAACGCCAGTTGTGCGCGTGGCATGGCGGGTTCTTGTACGCCTGCGGGGTGTGTGAAGCTGTCATCGTTGAGCCAAGCTTCGGTGACGATGGTATCGAGTTGGTCGTGGCGCAAGTTGGCGGCAATGGACACACGCTCCACCCGTGTCTCGGTGTGTTGCAAGGCCAGTGTCACTTCGTCAAAGGTGGCGTAGAGCGACACCGCAGGGCAGTCGCGACCTTCTTGTAAGGTGTAGGTTTGCACCACGTCGTCAGGCAGCATGGTGATTTTGTAGCCGGGCATGTAGACGGTGGACAGACGTTGGCGACCCAACTGGTCAATCGCGTCCCCAGGTTTGAGCGCCAGTGCAGGCGCAGCGATGTGAATGCCCAGCGTGACCGTACCTGCGCCCAAGCCTTGCACCGACAAAGCGTCGTCAATCTCGGTGGTCTGTGAGTCGTCGATCGAATAGGCCTGCACATGGGCCAGTGGCAGCTCATCTGCAATCGCAGGCGCTTGAAGCTGGGGAAAGCCTGTGCCCTTGGGGAAGCTGTCAAACAAAAAGCGCTGCCAATGGAACTGGTAAGCCGATGCGATGGCGCCCGCTTGTTGCAGCAAGGCCAGTGGTGCTGTTTGGGTGGCGCGCGCGGCTTCGACCACGGCTTTGTACTCCGGCGCGTTCTTGTCGGGTTTGAACAAGATTTTGTAGAGTTGCGTTTGAATCGGTGCAGGGCAAATGCCTTGGGCTAGATCGGCGGCCCAACTTTCAATTTGCGCTTGGATTTGTTTTTTCTTTTCGATCCCCGCGAGTGCTTGGGCAATCACCTCGGCAGAGGCTTTTTTGAAGCGGCCTTTGCCTGCACGGCGAAAGTAATGTGGCGCATCGAACAAGCGCAACAAGGCCGCAACTTGCTCGGTGAGTGTGGCTTGGGCGCTGAAGTATTCGCGGGCGAGGTCGGCAAAACCGAATTCGTCTTCGGGGGCGAATTCCCAAGCGAGATCGAGTTCGATGCTGGCGCTCAAGGCCTGCGCATCGCGCATCAGGTCGGCGGGTGAGGGCTTCTCAAACTTGAGCAGCAAATTGGCGGCCTTGACCTTGACCCGTTTGCCAGATTCCAGCTCGATTTGAGCCGAGCTCTCAACTTCGGAGAGGATGCGGCCCGTCTGGAATTTTCCAGCTTCTTCAAACAATGCGTACATGAGCGCAATTGTCCCATGCTCAGGCTAGGTCGGCCTATGGCGCAGGCTGCAAGTCTAGAAATGCCAGCAGGTGTGGCAAGTGGCTTTCGAAGTCGCTGATGCCGTGGTCACCGCCCTCCAGCACCACTTGATGTGAGCTGGGGTAACGGGCGGTCATTTCGCGCCAGTCCAGCACTTCGTCGCCTTGGGCGATCAGGGCCCACACACGTTCAGGGTGTGGCATGGGGCCAACTTCTAAGGCACGCAGTTCATCCACAAATTCAGGCGCAAAGTAAAAGCGTTGTGCAGGGTCGTGCCAGGCGCTGTGTTCGCCAATGTATTGGGCCAAGTCGCGTGCAGGATCAATCGCGGGGTTGAGCAGTACGGCTTTGCAGCCACGTTGGACGGCCAACCAAGTGGCATAGAACCCGCCGAGTGACGAGCCGATCACCGCCATGCGGTCTGTGGGCCAATCGGCGGTGCCTGCTTTGATGAGGGCCGCCGCAGCGTGGGGTGAGGAGGGGAGTTGCGGGCACCACCAGGTGATGTGGGGGAACTGAGTGGCGATGAGGGTCGCCATTTGCTGCGCTTTGGTGGACTGAGGGGAAGAGCGAAACCCGTGCAAATACAGCACATGGGTGGTGGTGGAGGCGGCATGGCTAGGCAAGATCATGCCAAATGCTAGCAGCGCCTGCGAGCCAAACTCTTGTGGCAGGGGATAATCACAGTCATGCCTACCGTCATTCACAAACCTAGCCCACTTCAGCAACTGAAGCCTTTGCTCAAAGGGTTTGACGGGCCATTGGCGCTTGGTGTTTTTTTGCTGGCCTGTGCCGGCTTGCTGACCATGTATTCGTCTGGTTTTGCCAATGGCGCACGTTTTTTTGACCATGGTCGCAACATGCTGATTGCGGGATTCATCATGTTTGTGGTGGCGCAAATCCCGCCGCAGCGGTTGATGGTGTTTGCCGTGCCGCTGTACACCGTGGGCGTGGCGTTGTTGGTGGCCGTGGCCTTGTTTGGCCTGACCAAAAAAGGCGCACGCCGGTGGTTGAACATTGGAGTGGTAATTCAACCCAGCGAAATCATGAAGATTGCCATGCCACTGATGCTGGCGTGGTGGTTCCAAAAGCGTGAAGGGCAGTTGCGTCCGCTGGACTTTTTGGTGGCGGGTTTGTTGCTGTTGGTGCCTGTGGGCCTCATCGTGCGGCAGCCGGATTTGGGGACGGCCATTTTGGTGTTGTCCGCTGGCATTGCTGTGATCTTCTTTGCTGGGCTGAGTTGGTGGCTCATCGTGCCGCCCATCATCATGGGTGTCATTGGCGTGGGCTTGGTGGTGTTTTTTGAGCCGACCTTGTGCGCTGACGGCTTCCGTTGGCCCATCCTGCATGACTACCAGCAGCAGCGTATTTGTACTTTGCTGGATCCGACGCGAGACCCGTTGGGTAAAGGCTTTCACATCATCCAAGGCATGATTGCGATTGGCTCGGGTGGTTTCTGGGGTAAAGGTTTTATGCAAGGCACGCAAACCCATTTGGACTTTATCCCCGAGCGCACGACGGACTTTGTGTTCGCCGCCTTTGGTGAAGAGTTTGGATTGATCGGCAATTTGATGCTGATTGCTTCCTTTCTCTTTTTGATCCTGCGCGGCTTGGCCATTGCAGTGGAAGGCCCCACACTGTTTGCCCGTTTGTTGGCTGGTAGCGTGACCTTGAGTTTTTTCATCTACGCCTTCGTGAACATGGGCATGGTCAGCGGCATGCTGCCAGTGGTGGGGGTGCCGTTGCCCTTTGTCAGCTATGGCGGCACAGCCATGGTGACCTTGGGGCTAGGCTTAGGGATATTGATGTCCGTAGCCAAAGCCAAACAGTTGGTGCAGTCATAATTCCCGCATGATTTCACGCGAACCTACCCTTGAGCGATTGGCCATTGCCCGTCAACTGTTGTTAGAACCTTTTGGTTTGGATGAAACCGATTTGGCCAACACACTGGCTGAAATCAAAGCGCACAAGGTGGACGAAGCTGATTTGTACTTTCAATACACCCGTGCCGAGGGCTGGAGTTTGGAAGAGGGGATTGTCAAAACAGGCTCTTTCAGCATCGATCAAGGTGTGGGGGTCCGCGCGGTGAGCGGGGAAAAAACAGCGTTTGCCTACTCCGACGATATTTCCAAAGCGTCCTTGCTCGACGCAGCACGTACCGTGCGCTCGATTGGCGCAGCGGCCAAAGGAGGGCGCGTCAAAGTTCCCGCCCGCAAAGTCGCTTCTAGCCGCTCCTTGTATGGTGGTTTGGACCCGATTGCTTCGCTTAACAGCACCGAAAAGGTCGAGCTGCTGGGGCGCGTTGAACAAATGGCCCGTGCCAAAGACCCGCGTGTGATTCAAGTCATGGCTGGCTTGGCCAGTGAATACGACGTGGTGATGGTGGTGCGTGCGGACGGCACCTTGGCGGCCGATGTGCGGCCCCTCGTGCGCTTGAGCGTTACCGTGATCGCCGAACAAAATGGCCGTCGTGAAGTGGGCTCTGCCGGTGGTGGCGGTCGCTTTGGGCTCGACCATTTTGACGATGCCTTGGCGCAAAGCTATGTGGACGACGCCGTGCAATGCGCACTCACCAACTTGGATGCACGCCCTGCACCCGCAGGCGAGATGAGTGTGGTGTTAGGCCCAGGCTGGCCCGGTATCTTGTTGCATGAAGCCATTGGTCACGGGTTGGAAGGTGACTTCAACCGCAAAGGCTCTAGCGCGTTCAGTGGTCGTATCGGTCAACGCGTGGCCGCCAAAGGCGTGACCGTGTTGGACGACGGTACCCTTCCGGATCGCCGTGGATCGCTCAACGTGGATGACGAAGGCAACCCCAGCCAGCGCAATGTGTTGATCGAAGACGGTATCTTGAAAGGCTACATCCAAGACGGTATGAATGCCCGCTTGATGGGCGTCAAACCCACAGGCAATGGTCGCCGTGAAAGCTATGCCCATGTCCCGATGCCGCGTATGACCAACACTTACATGCTGGGTGGCGATAAGTCACCAGAAGAAATTGTGGCCAGCCTGAAAAAAGGTTTGTATGCCGTGAACTTTGGCGGCGGGCAAGTGGATATCACCTCTGGCAAGTTTGTGTTTTCAACCTCCCAAGCTTTTTGGGTGGAAAACGGCAAGATTCAATACCCTGTCAAAGGTGCGACCCTGGTCGGCAACGGCCCAGATGCGCTGACTCGCGTGAGCTTGATCGGTAACGACATGCAACTCGATCCCGGCGTGGGCACGTGTGGCAAAGAAGGCCAAAGCGTGCCCGTGGGTGTGGGGCAGCCGACCTTGCGCATTGATGGATTGACTGTTGGTGGAACCGCCTAAAGGCAGTGGCTGGAATACCCTAGCGCCTCGTGTAAATCTTAGAACTTGTCAGCAAACTGCCTGATTCCTTGTGCTACATTTCGTTTTATGAATTCAGCTCGTTTTTATTTTGCTTACTTTTTTATCTCACGCCCCCACGGCGGTCGAGAGATCTGAACGTAGCCTAAACGCTCTGAACTCCCCAACCAACCGCCGTACCCTCGGCGGTTTTTTTTTACCCAATTACTTCATCACTTTTTTAAACTTCAGGACGAAACCATGAAAACGAACACCAGTTATCCAAGCCACGTTGAAAACACCTGTCAAACTGATGATCAACGTATCAAGGACATTACCGTGCTGCCTCCTCCCGAACATTTGATTCGCTTCTTTCCGATTCAGGGCACGCCTGTCGAGAAACTGATCACTCACACGCGTAAAACCATTCACAACATCATGCACGGTAACGATGACCGCTTGCTGGTGGTGATTGGCCCATGCTCCATCCACGACCCCGCTGCGGCCATTGACTACGCTCGTCGCTTGCAGCCCTTGCGTGAAAAGTACGCCAATACCTTGGAAATTGTGATGCGTGTGTACTTCGAAAAACCACGCACAACGGTGGGCTGGAAGGGCTTGATCAACGACCCGTACTTGGACGAGAGCTACCGCATTGACGAGGGCTTGCGCATCGCGCGTCAGCTCTTGATTGAAATCAACCGCCTTGGCCTGCCTGCTGGCAGCGAGTTCTTGGATGCCATCAGCCCGCAATACATTGGTGACTTGATTTCGTGGGGCGCGATTGGCGCACGCACGACCGAGAGCCAAGTGCATCGTGAATTGGCTTCGGGCATCTCTGCTCCGATTGGCTTTAAGAATGGCACCGATGGCAACATCAAAATCGCGACCGATGCGATTCAAGCTGCGGCAGGCGCACACCACTTCTTGTCCGTCCACAAAAACGGTCAAGTCGCGATTGTGCAAACCAAGGGCAACAAAGATTGCCACGTCATCCTGCGCGGCGGAAAAACTCCCAACTACGATGCAGCCAGTGTGAGCGCTGCCTGTGAAGAATTGGCTAAGGCCAAGTTACCCGCCTCATTGATGGTGGATTGCAGTCATGCCAATAGCAGCAAGCAGCACGAGCGCCAACTGGTGGTTGCTAAGGATATTGCGGATCAAATCAGCGGTGATTCACATCAAGTGTTTGGCGTGATGATTGAGAGTCACATTCAAGGCGGTACTCAGAAGTTCACGCCAGGCAAAGATGATGTGTCCAAGCTTGAATACGGCAAAAGCATTACCGATGCATGTTTGAACTGGGATGACTCAGTGGGTTCATTGGACGTGTTGTCTGAAGCTGTGGCGGTGCGTCGTAAGCGATCGTGATACTTGGTTGTTTCGATGCTGCGCTCTCAGCACGCAGAGTGGTCAGTGTCTGATACGGCGCTATCACGCCCGCAGGGACATTAAGCTGTGGCAGGTGCTGGCCGCGCTGTGTGCGTGCAAAAGAGGTTACCCAGCCAAAGCAGCCAATAACTTAGCGTGAATCCCGCCAAAGCCCCCATTGCTCATACACAACACATGGTCGCCCGGCTGTGCAGTGGCGACCACTTGGGCTATCACCTCGTCCACGGCCGCACCCACACAGGCGCGTGCGCCCATGGGTTGGAGGGCTTCGTTGACATCCCAATCCAATCCACCGGAGTGGCAAAAGGCGATGTCCGCATCTTCCAAACTCCAAGGCAGTTGCGACTTCATCGTGCCCAGCTTCATGGTGTTGCTACGTGGCTCAAACACCGCCAAGATGCGGGCGTTTGGCCCCACTTTGCGACGCAGGCCATCGACGGTGGTACGGATGGCGGTGGGGTGGTGCGCGAAGTCGTCGTACACAGTGATGTCGCCACCTGCACGGGCCACGGTACCACGCACTTCCATGCGGCGGCGCACGTTCTGAAACTCGTTCAGCGAGGCAGCGGCTTGGGCGGGTGACACGCCTAAGTGCTCGGCGGCGGCAATGGCGGCCAAGGCGTTGAGCTGGTTGTGTACACCTGTGATGTCCCACTGCACACGACCGACTTTTTGACCTTGGTGTAAGACGACAAAGTTGTCGGGCTCACCTTGGATGGACCAACCGTCTGGGCCTTGTGCGTGGGCGCTGATGCCAAATTTGGCGACCTTGCTCCAGCAGCCTTGGGCCAACACGCGTTGCAAACTCTCTTCATCGGCATTGACCACCACGCGACCGCTGCATGGCACAGTGCGGACCAAATGATGGAACTGGCGTTCAATGGCAGCAAGGTTGTCAAAAATGTCGGCGTGGTCAAACTCTAAGTTGTTCAAAATTGCAGTGCGCGGGTGGTAGTGGACAAACTTGCTGCGTTTGTCAAAGAACGCGGTGTCGTACTCGTCGGCTTCAATGACGAAGGGGCTGTGTTTGTGGGCGGCCACATCGGCGGAGCTGCTGAGGCGGCCCAAGCGGGCAGATACACCAAAGTTCATTGGTACGCCGCCAACCAAAAAGCCGGGTTCGAGCCCCGCAGCTTGAAGCACCCACGCCAACATGGAGGTGGTGGTGGTTTTGCCGTGTGTGCCAGCCACGGCCAGCACATGGCGGGGTTGGCTAGGGTGATGCAACACGTGTTCGGCTAGCCATTGAGGGCCGCTGGTGTAAGCTGCACCGCTTTCCAAAATGGCTTCCATCAACGGGAATTTAGGTGTCCCATCGGTCAAGTGTGCGCGCGAAACGACATTGCCAATCACGTACACATCGGGGTTGAGCTTTATTTGGTCGGCGTCAAAGCCTTCCATCAATTCAATGCCGAGGCTGCGGAGTTGGTCGCTCATCGGGGGGTAAACGCCCGCATCGCAGCCAGTGACTTGGTGGCCCGCCTCGCGTGCCAACGCAGCCAGTCCACCCATGAACGTGCCGCAAATTCCCAAAATATGTATGTGCATGTACCCATTTTAGGAGGGTGTATCTGCCTATCCCGAGCAGACGTTAGCCTGTACGCTGACAATGACGAGATATGAATACGGTTCAAGACGAAATTGCAGCCACCGCTGCGCGTATGGTGGTCGAAGAAGGGTTGGAGTACGGCCCAGCCAAGCGCCGTGCGGTGAAGCAACTGGGTTTGAACGCGCGTGCGCAGTTGCCAAGCAATGACCAAGTGGAGGACGGGGTGCGTGAGTATCTGGATCTCTTTTGTGCGGACACTCAACCTGCCGAGTTGGCTGCATTGCGGGAGTTAGCCATGGTGTGGATGGTGCGTATGGCCGCTTTCCGACCTCATTTGACGGGGGCGGTGTGGCGTGGCACGGCAACGGCCTTGTCGGATGTTTATCTACAGTTGTTTTGTGATGACACCAAGTCCGCAGAAATCAGCCTGATTGACCACGGCGTGCGCTATGAGGTCAGCACGGTTCAAGGCTTCCAAGGCGAGGCGGTGGATGCCTTGAGCATCTTGCGTACTTGTCCCAGTTTTCAACAAAAGGTATTGGTGCATTTGATGATTTATGACTTAGACGACTTGCGTGGCGCTTTGAAACCGGACGCCAAAGGACGCTCACCGCGGGGTGACTTACCAGCCCTGCGCGCTTTGATGGAGAGCTTGAGATGACATCCGTATCGACCAGACGCACGGCCCTGTGGACAGGTGTGGCAGCGGTGGCAGCACTTGCTGGCGCAGCGATGGCTTGGAAGCGCAATGCGCTGCAAGAGATCGCACCAACTGCCAAAGAGGCGCTTTGGGCGGCGGAGTTCGTCACGCCTTCGGGGGAGTCCTTGCACATGTCGAGTTTGCAAGGGCGTCCTTTGGTGCTTAACTTTTGGGCGACTTGGTGCCCACCATGTGTGGAAGAAATGCCGTTAATTGATGCCTTCTATCGTCAAAATAAGCAATATGGATGGCAGGTCGTGGGGTTGGCCATCGATCAACCCAGTCGCGTACGACAATTTTTAAGTCAATTTCCGATGAGCTACACGATTGGGTTGGCTGGACTGGATGGCACGGAATTAGGGAAGTTGCTAGGGAATGAGCAAAGTAGTCTGCCTTTTACGGTAGTTTTAGATAAAGAAGGCCGACTCAAGCAGCGAAAACTGGGCAAGTTAACACCAGAAGATATTCAAAACTGGGTGATCTAATCGTCCTTTGTGTGTCATTGACTTGCAAATTGGTGTAAATTAGCCTCTTATTTGCAACAAATAGGGTGTAGTTATGGATTTGCGAAAACTCAAGACGTTGATTGACCTGGTCTCCGACTCCAATGTGTCTGAACTCGAAATTACCGAGGCAGAAGGCACGGTCCGCATCGTTAAGAGTGCGCCTGCGCCTGTGGCGATGATGACGCAAATGGCTGCGCCTGTTGCTGCGGTGGCCGCTGCGCCCACCCCTGTGGTAGAGGCTGCGCCTGTGGGACACACCGTCAAGTCGCCCATGGTGGGTACGTTCTACTGTTCTTCCAGCCCTGGCGCCAAGGCTTTTGCCGAAGTTGGCCAGCAAGTCAAGGAAGGTGAAACCATCTGCATCATTGAAGCGATGAAAATCTTGAACGAAATCGAAGCAGACAAGTCAGGCGCCATCACCAAAATCTTGGCTGAGAACGGCCAAGCTGTGGAATACGGCGCACCCCTGTTCATCATTGAATAACAGGCGGGTTTTCCATGTTTAAAAAAATCCTGATCGCCAACCGTGGCGAAATCGCCTTGCGCATTCAACGCGCATGTCGCGAACTGGGTGTCAAAGCGGTGATGGTGTATTCCGAAGCTGACCGCGATGCCAAGTACGTCAAGTTGGCTGACGAAGCGGTGTGTATTGGCCCCGCAGCCTCGCCTTTGAGCTACCTGAATATGCCTGCGATCATCGCGGCTGCTGAGGTGACAGACTCGGAAGCGATTCACCCCGGCTACGGTTTCTTGAGTGAAAACGCTGACTTTGCAGAACGTGTCGAAAAGAGTGGTTTCCAATTCATTGGGCCAACTGCTGAATCCATTCGCATCATGGGCGACAAGGTGTCGGCCAAGCAAGCCATGATCAAAGCGGGCGTGCCTTGTGTGCCAGGCTCTGAAGGTGAGTTGCCGGACGACCCCGCCACTATCAAGCGCATTGCCAAGAGCGTGGGCTATCCTGTGATCATCAAAGCCGCTGGCGGTGGCGGTGGCCGTGGTATGCGTGTGGTGCATACCGAAGCGGCGCTCATCAATGCAGTGGCGATGACCAAAGCGGAGGCGGGCACCGCTTTTGGCAACCCTGCGGTGTACATGGAGAAATACCTCCAAAACCCACGCCATATCGAAATTCAAATCTTGGCTGACAAGCACAAGAACGCGGTGTACTTGGGCGAACGCGATTGTTCGATGCAACGTCGTCACCAAAAGGTGATTGAAGAAGCACCTGCGCCCGGTATTCCACGCAAGTTGATCGAGAAGATTGGCGAGCGTTGTGCAGCGGCTTGTAAAAAAATCAACTACCGCGGTGCTGGTACGTTTGAGTTTTTGTATGAGAACGGCGAGTTTTATTTCATTGAAATGAACACCCGCGTGCAGGTGGAGCACCCCGTGACGGAGTACATCACGGGCATTGACATCGTGAAAACGCAAATCATGGTGGCGGCTGGCTTGAAGTTGCCCTTCACACAACGCGATATCCATGTGCGCGGTCACTCGATTGAGTGCCGCATCAACGCGGAAGATCCGTTCAAGTTCATCCCGTCGCCTGGCCGCATCACCATGTGGCATGCGCCTGGTGGTCCTGGTGTGCGTGTGGACTCCCACATTTACACCAATTACTACGTACCGCCCAATTACGACTCGATGATCGGCAAGATCATTGTGCATGGGGATACCCGCGACGAAGCGTTGGCTCGGATGCGTACGGCGTTGGCGGAGACCTTGGTCGAAGGTATCAACACCAATATCCCACTGCACCGCGAATTGATGGTCGATGCCAAGTTCATGTCCGGTGGCACGAACATCCATTACTTGGAAGAGTGGCTCGCTACTCACAAGCGCTGATGTTTGAGTTGCGTTTGATGTGCCCCGAAGACAGCGTGGAAGCTGTTTGCGAGGCGTTGGATGCACTCGATGCCTTGAGCGTGTCCGTCGAAGACGCAGATGCACAAACCGATGCTGAGCAAGCCTTGTTTGGTGAGCCTGGCATGCCGCCTCCCAAAGAAGGTTGGAAGCGTTCACGCATCGTGGCCTTGTTTGCGCAACAAGCCGCCGCGCGAGATGCGGCACGTTTGCTGGCATTGCAAGATTTCTTTGCGAAGAGCGAAGTGCTGGGTATTCAACCCGTGGCTGACCAAGATTGGGTACGGTTGACGCAGTCGCAATTCGCGCCTGTGGAAATCACGCCCGAGTTTTGGATTGTTCCAACTTGGCATGAGCCGCCTGCACAAGCGAAGAAAATCATTCGCCTTGACCCGGGGCTGGCGTTTGGCACAGGCACCCATCCCACCACACGCATGTGCTTGCGTTGGATTGCCACACACGACGTGGTCGATCAACGTGTACTTGACTACGGTTGCGGTTCTGGCATCTTGGCAATTGGTGCGGCACTGCACGGTGCTCACGCCATTGATGCCGTGGACATTGACGACGCGGCCGTGACGGCTACGCTACTCAATGCCGATGCCAACCATGTGCGCTTGAACGCAGGCCTGCCCGACAAGGCCACTGGGCAATACCAAACGGTATTGGCCAATATCTTGGCGACACCCTTGAAAGTGCTGGCCCCACTGCTGCGCAACCATGTGGCTGCGGGTGGGCATTTGGTGTTAGCAGGTATCCTTGAGCGACAAGCGCAAGAGCTCAAAGATGCTTATGCACCTTATTGCACGTTGAGCGTGAGCGACATGGAAGACGGCTGGATTTTGATGACTTCTCACTGCTGATGCAAATCACCCACTGCCCCCAATGCGAAACCGCTTTCAAGGTGTCGCCCGCGCAGCTTGAGCTTGCTAAAGGCTGGGTGCGGTGTGGTCGGTGTTCCCATGTGTTTGAAGCAGCGCTTCATTTTGAAATATCACCCAATGCTTCTGTGGCGCGGCCTTCTATGGCAGATGCCCCTCCTCTGTTTCGCACTGCGACGGTGACCACGATGGCTGGCGATGCGGCCCATCCACCAGCACGCAGCGACGAGCGTACGGTAACTTCTCCGTCTGTAACGCTAATACCTGTGCTGTGGCTGATCGGCGCGGTATCGCTGGTCATTGCCTTGATTTGGCAGTTCTTGGTGGCACAACGTAACTGGCTGGTGGCGCAAGAGCCGACGTTGCGCCCTGTTTTGTCGGCCATGTGTGCTTGCGAAGTCACTTGGCCGCGTGAGCCAGAGGCGGTGTTGATTGAAAGTAGCAGCTTCGCCGAAAACCCAGAAGGTGGTTACATCGTGCAGTTGCGTTTGAAAAATACGCAGCACCATCCCGTGGCTATGCCTGCTTTGGAGCTGAGTTTGACGGATTTGCAAGACCAAGTCTTGGTGCGCCGTGTGTTCACCGCCGATGAGTTGTCGGCTAAAGACCACGTTCAGGCTCTGCGCGATGTGCGCGCCACACTGAACTTCGACTTAGATGACAAAGTGAGTCAGCGCATCACGGGGTTCCGCGCTTTTATTTTTTACCCTTAATTTACAGAAAGTATTTCTATGGCATCGCTGATTTGCGGCTCGCTCGCGTTCGACTCCATCATGAGCTTTGAAGGCCGATTTGCGGAGCAAATCTTGCCTGAGCAACTGCACATCTTGAATGTGTCGTTTTTAGTCCCCACCTTGCGTCGCGACTTTGGCGGTTGTGCGGGCAATATTGCCTACAGCTTGAAAGCACTAGGCGGTACGCCGTTGCCAATGGCCACCTTGGGCGCAGACGCTGCGGATTACTTGCAACGCTTGCACAGCTTAGGCATCTCCACAGAGTTTGTGCGCCAAGTGCCAGACACCTACACCGCACAAGCGATGATCATGACGGACTGCGACAACAACCAGATCACCGCCTTTCACCCAGGCGCCATGATGCAAGCGCACATCACGCAGATCGAAAAACGTTCAGACATCCAGTTGGCCATCATCTCGCCAGATGGTCGTGATGCCATGCTGCAACACGCTGATCAACTTCAAGCCGCGCAGATTCCTTTTATCTTCGATCCAGGCCAAGGCTTGCCGATGTTTGATGGGGATGAGTTGGCGCACTTCATTGACCAGGCCACTTGGGTGACGGTGAATGATTACGAAGGCAAGATGCTGAGTGAGCGCACGGGCCTGAGCCACGCCGAGATTTCGCAGCGCGTGCAAGGCTTGGTGGTGACCTTGGGGGCCGAAGGTTGCGAAGTGTGGATGAATGGCGAGAAGACCCTGGTTCCACCTGTCAACGCAACGGCTGTGGTGGACCCCACCGGTTGCGGTGATGCTTGGCGTGGCGCACTCTTGTTCGGTTTGGAGCAAGGGTGGTCATTGACCAAATGCGCGGCGTTGGGCAACCAAGTGGGTGCTCTCAAGATTGCACAACGTGGCCCCCAAAACTATTTGCTCGATGGTTTGACCGTGGCGTAATACGCAGATTCGCAGCTGTTTTCGTTTGGAGGTTTGCCCACGGAGTAGCTCGATATCGCGCTTTACCAGCCCGAGTGTGCTTGCTAACCAAGTGATGAGCGCTAGGGGGGTGCATGCAATCGCATACCCAAGGTACCATCATGCTCACCATCGGCATGTGTGCGGGAGGCATTGGGGATCACATGTATGTCCATAACCACAGCGCCATAAGGGCAATATAGGCAAAAAAAAGCCCGAAGCCTTGCGGCATCGGACTTGAGCTAACGGTCAACCGTCGCCTAGATCAATACAGATTAAGGCTTGCTAGCTGTTGGGAAAGGCCAAGCAGCTTGCGGGTTCAACGTTGTCTGTGCTTGGGCAGCGGGTGCTTTCGCAGCTTTCTTTGCAGCAGGCTTTTTAGCGGCTTTTTTAGCCGCTGGTTTTTTGGCAGCAGGCTTTTTAGCAGCTGCTTTCTTTGCTACTTTTTTAGCGGCTGTTTTTTTAGCAGCAGGCTTTTTGGCCGCAGCTTTTTTAACAGCAGGCTTCTTAGCAGCTACTTTTTTAGCGGCAGGCTTTTTGGCCGCAACTTTTTTCGCTGCTGGTTTCTTAGCAGCTACTTTTTTAGCTGCTGGCTTCTTAGCCGCGACTTTCTTAGCTGCTGGCTTCTTAGCCGCGACTTTCTTAGCTGCTGGCTTTTTGGCCGCGACAGCTTTCTTTGCAGGGGCCTTTTTAGCGGCCGGTTTTTTTGCAGTTGCCATTTCTGTTCTCCTAGATCGAATTTAGATCATTGGGTGAAAAACACTTCGCACGGTTTTTGTGTGCAAAGCGATTCATGGCGCTGGACCCGGGTCCAACCCCATGAACACGGTGAGTCCACCACAACACCACGTGAGCGGGTGTTTGTTGTTGTGGGGGACAAATTGGGTGTCATGTGTGTCGTGAAGCCATCAATCCCAAGACAGAGCACCGCCAGATTGGTACTCGATCACGCGGGTTTCAAAGAAGTTACGTTCTTTCTTGAGGTCGATCATTTCGCTCATCCAAGGGAACGGGTTCTCTTCATTGGGGAATAGGGATTCCAAACCGATTTGCGTGGCGCGTCGGTTGGCG
>NZ_JAVKLW010000060.1:0-41213 GCF_031538885.1 Limnohabitans sp. | reverse complement strand
CTGCTTAGTACAGCTTCTTGGGCAGCTGCATGCTGCGGATGCGCTTGTAGTTACGCTTGACGGCAGCTGCTTTTTTGCGTTTACGTTCAGCGGTTGGCTTCTCGTAGAACTCGCGAGCGCGCAAGTCGGTCAACAGACCCAGTTTTTCAATGGTCCGCTTGAAGCGGCGCAGTGCGACGTCAAACGGTTCGTTTTCTTTTACACGGATGGTGGTCATTACCAAGGTTTCCAAATATTTGCAGTCAGAGGGTGCCTAGGAAGATCGGGCCTAAGCGCCTTGCCTGCGGTGTTCCCCAACATGAAATTGATCAGGCCGTTGGGGGTTTGCCAGCAAAGACAAAAATTATAGCCACTTATTCGACCGATTTCAGCCGCTCGCCCAAGGCTTTTGCGCAAGCATGGGCGCTGGACCACGCCCACTGGAAGTTGTAGCCCCCCAGCCAGCCGGTGATGTCCACCACTTCGCCAATGAAATACAGGCCCGGTTGTTTGGACTCCATGGTTTGCTGCGACAAGTCGCGCGTGTCCACGCCGCCCACCGTGACTTCGGCTTTTTTATAACCCTCGGTCCCCGTTGGCGTGAGCGGCCAAGCGCTCAAGCGTTGGGTCAGCAGATGCAAGGCTTTGTCGCTCGCCTCGATCACAGGGCGTTGCCAAGCTGAATCTTGGCCGGTCCACGTGTCGGCGAGGCGGGAGGGCACCCACGCACTCAACTCGTTAGCGATTCGTTTTTTCGAGTGTTGTTTGGCGCGCATCAGCGCCTCTTGCAGTGGCACCTCGGGGGCAAGGTTGATGCGTATGTCGGTGTCGGCCTGCCAATAACTGGAGATTTGTAGTACGCCTGGACCCGACAAGCCGCGATGGGTGAACAGCAAATCTTCGTCGAAACTTTGCCGCGTTTTCTTGGTGCCCGTTTCAATGCGAACGGGTAGCGACAAACCCGAAAGCTGGACGTAGGGTACCCAAGCTTGGCTGTCAAATGTGAGCGGCACCAAGCCCGGGCGGGTTGCGAGCACACGCAGATTGAACTGCTTAGCCAAGCGATAGCCGATGTCGGTGGCTCCGATTTTGGGGATGGACAAACCGCCCGTGGCCACCACCACCGCTGCGGCTTGCACAGTGCCTTGTGACGTGCCCACTTCGTAGCGGAGGGCCTTGGATGCCACATCTGAATAGCGAATCTCTGTGAGGCTGCATGGCTGCCAGCGTGTCACGTTGCCACCATTGGCTGAGCCGTTGCACTCGATTAAGAGCATTTGAATCAAGTCTTCCGCCGAGCGGTCGCAGAACAACTGGCCTTTGTGCTTTTCGTGAAACGCGATCTGGTGCGTTTGCATGAGCGCTACAAAGTCTTGCGGTGTGTAGCGTGACAGCGCACTGCGGCAAAACTGCGGGTTGTCGCCCAAGAAGTGTTTGTGCGGGGCGCGCACATCGAGCTCGCGGTTGGTGAAGTTGCTGCGGCCACCGCCTGAGATGCGGATTTTCTCGGCCACCTTCTCGCTGTGGTCGACGATCAGCACCTGCAACCCTTGTTGTGCCGCCACACCGGCACAAAACAAACCAGCGGCACCTGCGCCAACAATCACAACGTCAAAGCTTTTCATGCGCGGAGTTTAGTGGGGGCGCGTCAGCGCAAACAGAGAGCGCTTGCGCTTAAACCACAGAAACTTGCAGTTGAACGTCGTTTTGCAATGCCACCAAACCTTTGAACACATCGCCCACCACGATGACGGATGGGCTGACTAATTGATCGCGAACGATGGTGTCGTGCAGGTGCTGCAACTCACACAGGGCGTGGCGCTGCGTGGGCAGGCTCACCTGATGAATCACGGCCACGGGTGTGTCTGGGCGCATGTGTTGCAGCAACGCTTTTTGTAGCTGTGCGGCGCCATTCATGCCCATGTAAATCACCAAGGTAAGTTTGGCTTGCTGGGCGGTGCGCCCCAAGGCTGCCCAGTCCACGCTGTCGGCGTTGCCTTGCTTGGCATGGCCTGTGATGAACACCACGCCATGCGCGTGTTCGCGGTGGGTGAGTGGCACGCCCAGCGAGGTCACGCCCGCCAAACCGGAGGTAATGCCATTGATGACGGTGACGGCAATGCCTTGGGCTTGCAGGTGTTCGACTTCTTCACCACCACGGCCAAAAATAAAGGGATCGCCGCCTTTGAGGCGCACCACGGTTTCGCCAGCCAGTGCTTCTTGCACCATGAATTTTTCGATGAACGCCTGCGGGGTGGATGTGCAGCCGCCGCGTTTGCCAACGTAAATGATGCGCGCTGTGGGCGAGGCGTGTGCGGTGATGGCGTCGCTGACCAAGTCATCGACCAACAACACCGTAGCCGAGGCAATGGCTTTGACGGCTTTGAGGGTGAGCAGTTCTGGGTCACCCGGGCCTGCGCCGACCAAGGTGACGTGGCTGAGGTGGGGCGGTGTTGTGTGTGCCATGTCTTAGAGTTCCAAAGCTTGCAGCACGGCTTGCACTTGGGCCGCCAAGGGTGCCGGCACGGGCAGGGCACCTTGAAGGACTGCTTGGGTGTAGCGGGCGGTGCTGGCGGCGTCGATGTCGGTGGGTAGCTCGGGCAGCTTGATGAGTGAGCCAGCCTGGGCGGGAACCAAGGGGGTGCGTGTGCCGTGCACAAAGGCATCCATTTGTGGGGTGCGGCGGGCATCGGCGACCACTTCGCCTTCGGTGCCGCGCAGCAGCAGCGCCCGCGCATCTGTCAGTTCAAATGTGGCCGCCATGGAAAGTGCGTACTCGGGGTGGGTGTAGCTGCTGACCAGCAGCGCGTCTGCGGTGGTGGGGTTCATCAGTTTGACCAAGCTGTGTGCAGGGTTGCGCAGCCCCACCACACGACGCACATCCAGCAAGCGCTGCAAGCCGGGGCACAGCACCTCGGTGGGCACAAACACCACCTCACCGACGTTCACGGGCGTGGCTTGTGTCAGGGCTTGTTGGCCCATGGCGTGCAACACCGCTTGGCTGGTGATGCGGGTGGACTCGGTGGCTGTGCCGTGCATGACCACGGCCAAACCTTCGCGGGCCAGCAGATGGGCCAACAACGGTGTGAGTACCGGCAACTTGCGTGCACCGTTGTAGCTGGGCAGAACCACGACAGGGCTTTGCGTTTGGATTTTCTGTAGGCGTGTGTGTGTGGCGTCTAAGAACCCCGCCATTTCTTGCGGTGTTTCACTTTTGATGCGCATAGCGATGCAGAAAGCACCCAGCTCCAAATCGCTCACGGTGCCGTCCAGGATGTGCCCCATCAAGTCGGTGGCTTGCTCGCGGGTGAGGGCGCGGGCGCCATTGCGCCCACGTCCGATCTCTTTGATGTAGTGACTGATGCTCATACTGCGATTGTCTCGCAGGCCTGATAACTTATCGCTATAAGTTCAATTCACCAGCTGGCACAGCTGTGCAAGTTACGTCAAGTGCGTTGGTTGAGCAAAAGGCCGTTGAGTTTTTCGGGGCGATTCAATTTCACACATGCCGTAGATCCAAGTCAGCGTAACTAGCTGGCCTGAACACCATTCATGCAAACCTGAGTATTCATCGCTGGCGCATGCATCGGGCTGGCAAAAATCCGCGCCATGAACGCACACCCCAACAAAATCTGGCGCACGCCACTCGTTTTCTCTCGAATGACGCCACCGTCAAAGCCCAAGAAGGCCACCAAGGTGTGCCACTGGACATGGCCGAAACTGCCACCACGCTCTCTCGTTACCGAAGTGAAGTTATTACTTTCGCTCGACGGGGTTGGCCGTCAACAACTGAGCCGAGTAAGCGCGCATAAATTCGCGAGCTTTCTCAGGCTTGGTATGGAGCCATGCGCCATACGCACCTTCGCCCAAGATAACGGGCATGCGCTTTTCATTGCCGCTTTGTTGGTAGCGGTGCAGCAAGGCGTGGCTGTTGGCGTTGACGGTGAGTAGCGTGAAGCTGATGATTTCTGTGCCGTCTTTGGCCCAACGCTCCCAAATACCCGCCACGCCCATGGGCTTACCGTCCACACGGGTGATGCGCGTGGGCAAGGCTTTGCCACTGTGCCAGTCGTCTTCAAAAAACGCCGTCATGGGCACGATGCAGCGCTGGCCCGCCAGCCACGCATCACGAAAGTTGTTGGACGTGGTGACGGTTTCAGAGCGGGCATTCACCATCTTGGTGGCGCGCAGCTTGGCGTCGGATGCCGACTTGACCCAACGTGGCACAAAGCCAAACTGGCCCACAGCCAGTTCGCGCACGGGCGCTGTCAGCGCCTTGGCCTCAAGGCCTGCGTCAAGCTCGGCATCCAGCCCTATCGCAAGCGCGGCATCGGTTGCAGCGCCTTCAGCCGCAGACGCATTGCGCACAAACAAGCCCAGCTTGCGCGGCCACAGGTTGCGTTCAAAAGTAATTTCGGGGGCTGCCACATCAAAAGCATCGGGGTACATCGCGGCGTTTTGCACGCTTTCAAAATGGGCAGTCATGCGGCCATGGTAGCCGCGTGCGCCAAAGCCCTGCCAAGGGCTGATACGCTCTAGCCTTCGTTCGTTTCCCCTCACCCATGCTGATTCGTTTTAACAAGCCCTACGGCGTGCTGAGCCAGTTCACCCCCGAGGGGAAATGGCGCGGCCTGAAAGACTTCATTGCCCTGCCCAGCGTGTACGTGGCAGGCCGCCTAGACGCCGACAGCGAAGGCCTGCTGCTGCTCACTGACGATGGTCAGTTGCAAGCGCGCATTGCCGACCCGCGCTTCAAGATGGATAAGACCTACCTCGCGCAGGTTGAGGGTGTGGCGGATGAGGCTGCGCTGCAAGCCCTGTGCAGGGGCGTGATGCTCAACGACGGCCTGACGCTGCCCGCACGCGCACGCGCCGCAGAAGCCCCTGCCTACCTGTGGGAGCGCGACCCGCCTATACGCGTGCGGCGGACGTTGCCCACCTCGTGGATCGAGCTCACCATCCGCGAGGGCCGCAACCGCCAAGTGCGCCGCATGACCGCTGCCGTAGGCCTGCCCACGTTGCGCCTGATACGCACAGCCATTGGCCCCTACAGCGTGAGCGATTTAGCCAGTGGCACCTGGCAAGAAGAACCGATGTGAACCATCCAGATGGCGTGCAATGTGACTTACCATCCTAGGCATCTCAACCCGAGATGATCCTCAAGGAGGGCTTATGGCCAAAGGCGAACAACACAGCAACAAAATGACGAAGAAGCCTAAAAAGGACACGTCACCTCCTAAGACCGCCACCTCGGATCGTCCCAACCCTCCCACCACATTCGTCGCACCACGCGGTAAATTGAAGAACAAGTAATGTCTGCCGCCGTTGCTCTCGCCACCCTTCGTATGGCATTGGCCGATTTGCGCAACAACGCGCGGACCGACCGTGTGTTCATTCAAACGGCACGCTCACAAGAGGCGTTGTTCAAAGCTTTGCCGCCCAAGTTTGAACCGGTGTGGCTTGCGCTGGTAGACCGGTTGGAGTCGAGCGCATTATTTGTCGAAGAGAGCTGCTCGTTCAGCCAAACCGATTTGCTAGACAACCTCGCGCTGGTGCTGGACAAGGCCGAAGAGACATTGCCCGCCTCACCATGACTGCCTCCGAGAGTTTTGAAATCTTCACCGTGAAGGTGGAGCCCGCTGGCCTGCAATACGACGTGGAGGGCGACCTCACATTGCTGGAAGCGGCAGAGCTGTCACGCGTGGAGCTGCCCAGTTCTTGCCGCAACGGCACCTGCCGCACCTGCGTGTGCCGCATGCTGAGTGGCGAGGTGGCCTACACCATCGAGTGGCCTGGCCTGAGCGCCGAAGAAAAAGCCGAGGGCTATGTGCTGCCCTGCGTGGCGCGGCCCTCGACGAACGTGGTGCTGGAGCAAACACAGGCTCGCGCGACATAAAGTCACCTGCAGATGAAACCCATTTACGAAGACGAGCACCTGCTGGTGTTCGAAAAGCCCAGTGGCTTGCTCTCTGTGCCAGGCCGCGGGCCCGACAAGCAAGACTGCTTGTCCAAGCGCGTGCAAGACATTTACACCGACGCACTGGTGGTGCACCGCCTCGACCAAGACACCTCAGGCCTCATCGTGATGGCGCGTGGCATTGAAGCGCAGCGCCGCATCAGCCGTTTGTTTGAAACCCGTCAGGTCAGCAAGCGCTACGTGGCGGTGGTGGCAGGCAACCCACTGCTCACTCAAGCCCATGTGCCCACCAATGAGGAAGGTTGGCGAGCCATTGAGGGCCACATCCTGCTCGACTGGGAGCGTCGCCCCATCCACATCATTCATCCTGACGGCAAGCCCAGCCTGAGCTTGTGGCGCATGGTGCAAGCGGCTGACACTGCGAGCTTGATTGAGCTAGAGCCTTTCACAGGCCGCACCCACCAACTGCGCGTGCACATGCAAAGCTTGGGTCACCCCATGCTGGGCGATTCGCTGTATGCGCCGCCCGACATCTTGGCGCTCACGCCGCGCCTGATGCTGCACGCGCAAGACATCGGGTTTCCCCACCCTTTCAGTGAAGCGCCCATGTTTTTTACTGCGCCGGTCGCTTGGTCTGCGGCAAACCCCTGTGTTTCAGGGCCTGCGGCGTAAGACATCTGTAGCCCAAACGGCGCAAACTCATTTGGTTCTAACTTTTATAAATGGAGACAAAGATGCGTGAAGTAGTTATGGTCAGCGGTGTTCGTACCGCTATTGGTACCTACGGCGGTAGCCTGAAAGACATTCCCCCCAGCGAGTTGGCCGCCCAAGTGGTGCGCGAATCACTGGCTCGCGCCCATGTAGACGGCAAGGATGTCGGCCATGTGGTGTTTGGCCATGTGGTGAACACCGAGCCCAAAGACATGTACCTGTCGCGCTTGGCCGCCGTCAACGGCGGTTGCGCCGAAGGCACGCCCGCATTCAACGTGAACCGCTTGTGCGGCTCGGGCTTGCAAGCCATCGTGAGCGCCAGCCAGGCCATCGTGCTGGGCGACTGCGACATCGCCATTGGCGGCGGCGCTGAAAACATGAGCCGTGGTCCTTACGCATCCTTGAGCGCACGTTGGGGCGCACGCATGGGGGACACCAAGATGGTGGACATGGTGGTCGGCGCCTTGCACGACCCCTTCCACACCATCCACATGGGCGTGACCGCTGAAAACGTAGCGGCCAAATTTGGCATCACCCGCGAGATGCAAGATGCCTTGGCGGTGGAAAGCCACAACCGTGCGCAACGTGCCACTGAAGCGGGCTACTTCAAAGACCAAATCGTGCCCGTGATGCTCAAGAGTAAAAAAGGCGATGTGGCCTATACCACGGACGAGCACTTCCGCCCCAACTGCAAGCTCGAAGACATGACCAAGTTGAAGCCCGTGTTCGTCAAAGAAAACGGCACGGTCACTGCAGGCAACGCCTCAGGCATCAACGACGCGGCTGCCGCTGTGGTGTTGATGGAAGCCAAAGCAGCACAAGCGCGTGGCGCCAAGCCCTTGGCACGTTTGGTCTCTTATGCCCACACCGGCCTCGACCCGAAAATCATGGGCATGGGCCCTGTGTCGGCATCACGCCTTGCTTTGCAAAAAGCAGGCTTGACCACGAACGACATGGACGTGATTGAAGCCAACGAAGCCTTCGCTGCGCAAGCCTGTGCGGTGAGCAAAGAGTTAGGCCTAGACCCTGCCAAAGTCAACCCCAACGGTTCTGGCATTTCTTTGGGTCACCCCATTGGTGCGACCGGCGCTTTGATTACAGTCAAGGCCTTGTATGAACTGCAACGCATCAACGGCAAGTACGCTTTGGTCACCATGTGTATTGGTGGCGGCCAAGGCATCGCTGCTATTTTTGAGCGTCTTTGATCCTCTATGACGAGCCCAACCGACGACAGCTTGAACCAACGCGAAGCCAACCAGTTCGCACTGTTAAATCAACGTCGGTTTGGGCCGTTTTTCTGGACGCAGTTTTGCGGTGCAGCGAACGACAACCTGTTCAAGTTCGCCTTCACCGTGATGGTGACCTACCAGCTCAGCGTGAGTTGGTTGCCCGTGTCTTTGGCGGGTTTGGTGATTGGCGCATTGTTCATCCTTCCCTATTTGTTGTTCTCGGCTACCAGTGGACAGCTGGCCGAAAAACACGAACACACCGTGATCATGCGCTGGGTGAAGAACTGTGAAATTGGCATCATGGCACTCGCTGCCGTGGGCTTTATGACGCACGAAGTCATCATCTTGCTGATGTGCACCTTTTTGATGGGCTTGCACTCCACCGTGTTTGGCCCCGTGAAGTACTCGTACCTGCCACGCGTCTTAGGTGAGCACGAATTAACAGGTGGCAACGGCATGACGGAGATGGGTACCTTTGTGGCCATTTTGCTGGGCAATGTGGCGGGCGGTTTGTTGGTGGCCATGCCTGAGATTGGTCACGCATCGGTAGCAGTAGCTTGCGTAGGGGTCGCGGTGTTGGGCCGTTGGATGAGCGGACACATCCCGCCGCTCACAGCTACGCACCCTGAGCAAACCATGAACTGGAACCCAATTACCGAAACGCTGCACAACCTCCAGCTCGCGCGAACCAACGCCAAAGTGTTTCAAACCCTGTTGGGCATCAGTTGGATGTGGTTTTTTGGCGCGGTGTTTTTAAGTCAATTTCCCAGCTTTGCCAAAGAGGTGTTGCATGGCGATGCACAAGTCGCTTCTCTGTTATTGGTGCTGTTCTCGGTGGGCATTGGCGCGGGTTCCCTTTTGTGCGAATACCTCAGCCGCGGACGTGTGGAAATTGGCTTGGTGCCATTGGGTGCAGTCGGTATGACGCTGTTTGCGGTGGACTTGTATGTGGCCTCTGGCGACTTGGCCTTTTCTGAGTTAATGGACATCAACGCCTTCGTCGTGCAAACCAAACACTGGCGCATCATGGCCGACTTGCTGCTGTTGAGCTTGTTCACGGGCATTTACAGTGTCCCTATGTATGCCTTGATTCAAATCGAGAGCAAGGCACACGAAGTGGCACGGATCATTGCGGCCAACAACATCATCAACGCACTGTTCATGATTGCCAGCGCCCTCATGGCTGGCGCCCTGCTGAGCGCAGGCTTGTCCATCCCCGACATCTTCTTGTGGACTGGCGTGGCCAACGCGGTTGTGACGCTGGCCATCTTCTTGGCCGAGCCCAGTTATTTGCGCCGATTTGCTGCTTGGTTGCGCGGGGTTTGACCCAGCGCAAGCGCACGCCAGTTTCCTACAATTAAGCTTGCACACATAAAGCCAAAAAGTCTTGGCACTGGTCACCAGCAGCAAACCAGCACTCCGTTTTATTCGAAAGCTCTTATGCCCGACACACTCACCGCCACACGGCCCATCCGCGAAGTCACACTCGCTTGGTCTGATGCTTTGTCTCTAGAGCTGGACTTCATGGACGACACGCACCGTGAGTTTGTCGACTTGTTAGCTGCCACCGAACTGGCCGATGACGACGCCTTGGCCGAACGATTTGCTGCATTGATTGAACACACCGAAGACCACTTTGATGGCGAAGACAAGTGGATGAAAGACACCAAGTTTTCATCCAGCAACTGCCACACCATGCAGCACAACGTCATCCTCGAAGTGATGCGCGAAGGCTTGCGCCGTGGCCGCGACAAAGGCGACATGGCCGTCATGCGTCAAATGGCGCACGAACTCGGCATTTGGTTCCCCCAACACGCGCAAACCATGGATGCCGCTTTGGCCCTGCATCTGCGACGTGTGGGTTATGACGCAGAGACAGGCATCGTCTCAGCGACTGAGGCCTTGCCTGCAGACGAAGTTCACGGCAGCGGGCGCTGTGGTGACAGCGGCTGCGCTTCTAACTAGCGTCTTTTATTTCGTTGGCTGAGGTGGCCCATGCAACTTGGACGCCTTGTTACGTTCATGTCCCCCGAGAGGCGCGATGCGCCTCTCTCCTCCTTGACTTTGCTCCACAAGACACTCAAGCTGCATGAGCCTGTGGGTTTGCGCGCGAACGCTTGCGGGACAACAAAACGACCTCAGGCGTAACGCGTACGAGCCAACGCAGCCCCAGCCGCCAAAGCCTCCAGCTTCTTCACCGCCACCTCACGGCTCATCGGTGCCAAGCCACAGTTGGTACACGCAATCAGTCGGTTCTTAGGCACGTACTTCAAGGCGATGCCAATGGTGTCGGCAATTTGCTCTGGCGTTTCAATCACGTTACTGGCCACGTCAATCACGCCCACCATCACGTCTTTGCCTTCGAGCAAAGCCATCATCTCGGGGGGTACATGCGAGTGGTAGCACTCCAAGCTCACTTGCTGGATGCTGCTCTTGGCCAAGGCGGGCAGCACCTTTTCGTACTGACGCCACTCGTCGCCCAGGGTTTTCTTCCAGTTGTTGTTGGCCTCAATGCCATAGCCATAACAAATATGAACGGCGGTGGTGCAGGTCAAACCTTGTGCGGCGCGCTCTAGCGCTTTGACGCCCCAATCTGCGGCTTCTTCCAAGTAGACGTTGAACGCAGGCTCATCAAACTGGATGATGTCCACGCCATCGGCTTGCAAGGCCAAGGCTTCTTGGTTGAGTAATTCGGCAAAAGCAAACGCCATGTCGATACGACCTTGCACGGCGTCTTTGCCCTTGCCATAAAAACGGTCAGCCACCGTGTCCACGATGGTCATCGGGCCGGGCAAGGTGAACTTGAGTTTCTTGTTCGTGTGAGCGCGGGCGAGTTGCGCTTCAAACGCATGCACGCGGCCTTTGAGACGCAGGGGTGCAATGACTTGCGGCACTTGCGCGTCGTAGCGGTTGTTACGAATGCCCATGGTGACTTTGTTTTCAAAGTCGATGCCTTCCACCCGCTCTAAAAAACCATGCACAAAGTGTTGGCGCGATTGCTCGCCGTCACCAATCACATCGAGGCCTGCGTCTTCTTGGGCCTTGATCCACAACAGCGTGGCATCGGCCTTGGCTTGCAGCAGGGCATCGCCCTCGGCTTGCCACTTGGGCCAGAGTTTGTGGGTTTCGGCCAACCATTCGGGTTTGGGCAGGCTGCCAGCAATGGCGGTTGAAAACATAAGGTGCTCTCCAGTGGTGTTTGATGAAAAAAGCGAAATCAGACAGTCGATGTCAGGGCGGGCTCTTGGGGCAAGGTTTGACGAATGGCTGCGTCTTGGTTTCGGCGTTGAACTGAGCATAGGGGTATTTCAGCAGCCTGTTAGGGTTGGGTGGTCCGTTCTAGTTTTTGCACATCGAAGTGCTGTGCTTTGAGACGCTCTAGCAGGGCGTCATAGGCCTTGGCGGGGATGCGTGGTGTGCGAGACAGCACCCACAGGTATTCGCGTTGGGCGTCGCTCACGGCTGCCAGTTGGTAGTCGGCGTCAAGGTCAATCACCCAATAGTCGCCCCACACCTGGGGTAGCCAACTCAGCCATGCAGGTGCAAAGCGCACTTGCAGTTTGGCAGAGGTGGCAGGCCCGACTTGTTTAGCTAAGCCTAGTGCGTCTATGGCGTCACTCTCGGCAGTGGTGCAACTGTTGAGCACCTGCACCGAGCCATCGGTTTGTGCCAAATAGTGTGCTCGGGTGTTGGCCACACACTTGCGCTGAAAACGGTTGGGAAACTTCGCCACCTCATACCAAGTGCCCATGTACCGAGGCAAGTCCAGCGTGGCAATGGTTGTCACAGGCGGCAAAGCCGCAGGCGTGGTGACGGGGGCTTGCGCTGCCACGTTGACACCAAGACATGCCATGCACAGGGCGATCCAGTGAGTTTTGAGCGTCATCCTCATTTCTCCAACGACGCATCTAAAAAACAAATTGCGCTTGCAGGGTGTGCAGCACGATCTCTGCGATTTGAATCAACAGCAGCAGCGCGATGGGCGACAAGTCCACCCCACCCATCTGCGGCAACAAACGGCGCAGGGGGCGCAACAGCGGCTCGACCAACGGGGTTAAAAAATACCGTACATCGGTTGCCGCACTGAACCAAGACATGAGTGCATAAGCAATGATCAGCCACATCAGGCTAGTCAACATCATATGGGCCAGCTCAAACCCAGCGTGAGTCACCCAGCTCAACCAATGGGCGGTTGCGCCCGCCACCAACCACAGCAGCGAGTGTTTGGCCAACAACACCCCATAAGCCGCCACCAAGCTTGCGGCATCAAGACGACCGATGGCGGGCACAAAGCGACGCACGGGCAGCACGATCCAGTTGGTGAGGGCGAACACAAATGGCGCCATCGGGTTGCCGCCACTCACCGACAAGTTGACGCGCTGCAAATGCATGTACATGCGCAGCAAACAAGTGCCCGCCACCAAGCCCACGGCGAAGTGAAGGATCAAAGAGAAAATTTGTAACAACATGGCTTAAGTTTAGGCGGGCTCAGGCAAAATTTGCATCTTGACGAAAGATAGTTCTCCATGAAAAAAATTCCCCCTTTGCCTCGGTTCATTTTTGCCAGCCGTTGGCTGCAACTGCCTTTGTACTTGGGCCTCATTGCGGCGCAAACGGTCTATGTGTTCCATTTCTGGGTGGAGTTGGTGCATTTGATTGAAGCTGCGTTCGGCAGCCAAGCCGCCTTGGATGCCTTGGTCACCAGCATTGGCTACAAAAATGGGGTGACGGTGACGCACTTGAGTGAGTCAATCACCATGCTGGTGGTGCTGGGCTTGATTGACGTGGCGATGATCTCCAACCTGCTCATCATGGTCATCGTGGGCGGCTATGAGACGTTTGTCTCGCGCATGTACTTGGAAGACCACCCAGACCAGCCCGAGTGGTTGAACCACGTCAACGCCTCGGTGCTGAAAGTCAAACTCGGCATGGCCATCATTGGCATTTCCTCCATCCATTTGCTCAAGACCTTCATCAATGCCGCCAACTACGATGAGAAGGTGTTGATGTGGCAAACCATCATTCACATCACCTTCTTGCTCAGTGCGTTGGCCATTGCACTGACCGACAAAATTTCACATCCCAAAGAATCCTCGCACTGAGCCCCAAGCATGCAAGCACGTCACCCCATTCACCGCAACGCTCTGGTTTTATTCTCAGGCGGGCAAGACTCCACCACCTGCTTGGCCCATGCCCTTGCGCAATACGAGTGCGTCGAAACCTTGGCGTTTGACTACCGTCAACGACACTTGGTGGAGTTAGAAGCGCGCATGGAGGTGCTGTCACAAATTCGCCAGCAATTCCCACAGTGGTCGCCGAAGTTGGGCGAAGACCATTTGCTCGACCTTGGTGTGTTGGGGCAAGTCAGTGAAACCTCGCTGACCCGCGACATGGCCTTCAAGATGGAAGCCTCGGGCTTGCCCAACACCTTTGTGCCGGGCCGTAATTTGTTGTTCCTGACGCTGGCGGCGGCCTTGGCCTATCGTCGTGATTTGGATGTCATCGTCACTGGGGTGTGCGAAACCGATTTTTCGGGCTACCCCGATTGCCGTGACGACACCATGAAGGCCATGCAAATTGCCTTGTCACTGGGCATGGACCGGCGCTTGTTGATTGAGACGCCGTTGATGTGGATCGACAAAGCGCAGACGTGGCAACTCGCGCATGAGCTGGGTCAAAAGGCACAGGCCGATGGTGGGGATCAGTTGGTGGACCTCATTGTGGAGCACACCCACACCTGCTACATGGGCGACCGCACGCACCGCCACGCCTGGGGCTATGGCTGTGGCACCTGCCCCGCGTGTGATTTGCGCGCCAAGGGCTGGGCGCGCTGGAAGGCGTAAGCCGACGGTCGACTTCGCGCCATGACACAAAGCGTGTACTTCACGCACACGCTTTTTTATTCTGCGATCAACACAAACTTCGCCACACTGCCCACAGGCGCAGGCACAAACTGCCATAGCTTTTCGTGGTAGCTGGCCACACCTGGGCGGTGTGCGATGGACACCAAGCCGCCGCCTTCTTCACGCACCATGGCCAGCAGTTTTTCGTAAAGCACTTTTTCACCGGCTTCGTCCAACGCGCTGGTCGCCTCGTCGGCAAACACCCAACGTGGGCGCTTGAGCAGCACACGGGCTAAGGCCAAGCGTTGCTGTTCACCGCCGGAGAGCTGCTGCGTCCAGTGGCCTGCCGCGTCTAGCTCGGACGTCAAGTGTGGCAATAGCGCTTCGTACAGCGCGTGTTTCAAGGCCTCGTCGGTGTAATGCGTGGCGCTTTCTGGGTAGGCCAGTGCTTGGCGCAAGGTGCCTTCTGGAAAGTAAGGGCGCTGCGGCATGAACACGCTGCCTTCGGGCAACACCACAGGGCCGTAAGTGATGGGCTCGCCACGGCGGTCGTGGGCGGGGGAGGTCAAACCACCGCAGGGCCGTCCCAAGGTGGTTTGGTCCCCCTCGGGGGGCAGCGAGGACACGCCAGTGCCGAGCGTGGGGAAGGTGGCGTGCGGCCAAATGCCGGCCAGCACGCGCAGCAAGGTGGACTTGCCGCAGCCCGAGGGACCACGGATCAGCACCGTGTCGCCCGCCACCGCATTGAGTGAGGTGTCTGCCAGCAGCACCTCGCCATTGGGTAGCGATACCGTCAAAGGCGTGGTGTGCAAGGCGTTGATGCCTGTGTGCGTGACTGCTGTCGCACCCGTGAACGACAGAGGCGTCACTTCAGGCTCTGCCGCCACGGTGGTTTTGATGGCCAGCATTTGATCGTGAAAGCTCGTCAAACGCAGGGTGGTCGCTTGCCACGCGGCCAAGCGGCTGTAGTTGCTGATGAACCAACTCAGCGACTCTTGCACTTGGCCGAAGGCCGATGAAATTTGCATCAACTCACCCAGTTGAATCGCACCACTGAAATAGCGTGGGGACGCCACCAACATGGGAAACACCACCGCCGCTTGGCCATAGCCCGAGTTGAACCAGGTGTAACGTTTTTGCACACGCAACAAACTCATGAAGTTGTCCAGCACCAGCTTGAAGCGCTCTTGCAGTGACAGACGCTCTACCTTGCCGCCACGGTCTAAGGCAATGGCTTCGCTGTACTCGCGCACACGCATGAGGTGGTGACGAAAATCGGCTTCTAGGCGTTGTTGGGCAAAGTTGAGCGAGGCCATGGAGCGGCCAATCCAGTGCCCAATCAAGCTGCCAGCCAGCGCATAAGCCAAGGCCATCCACACCATGAAGCCGGGAAGGTTGTAGGTCGTGCCCGCCACCTCAAAACTAAAACCGCCGGAGAGCGACCACAAAATGCCCACAAAACTCAGCAGCGTCACAGTGGCATCGAGTAACCCCAAAGACAAACCCACAGTGTCTGCCGTGAACTGTTGCACGTCTTCTTGAATCCGTTGGTCCGGGTTGTCGGTGCCGTTTTTGCTTTGCAGCTCCAGTTGGTAAAACACATGACCCGTGAGCCAGCGTTGCAAGTAGTCACGCGTCATCCATGCACGCCAGCGCACTTCCAGCAACTGCGTGAGGTAGAAGCGGTACACCGCCACGATGATGAAGCAAGTCGCCAGCATGGCGAAGACGCCAAGTTGCTTCCAAAAAACTTCCGAATTGCGGTTTTGCAGGGCGTCATAGAACACGCGGTTCCAGTTGTTGAGCAGCACCATCATGTACACCATGCCGAGGTTCAAGCCCACGCAAGCGGCCAGCAGCATGCGGGCGCGCCATTTCTCTTCGGACTGAAAGTAGGGCAGGGACAAAGCCCAAACTCGACTGAGCTGCAAGCGGCTTTTTTGCCAGTTCGTCGCCACGTTGTTGGCGACTGTGCGAAATGCGTTCATGTTTTTCAGGTTGAAGTGTTGCGCACGCCACTGGCCACATGGCCGGCGGGGACGTGTCGGGCAGCAGATTCGATGTGACCGGTTTGGTCGTCAAAGAAAAAATCGGGTTCAAACTCGCGCAAGAACTCACCTTTTTCTAGCCCCCCTAAAAACATGGCTTCATCAACCTCAATGTTCCAGTTCATCAAGGTGCGAATCGCACGCTCGTGTGCGGGCGCACTGCGTGCGGTGACCAGCGCGGTGCGAATCCGCATGTGCGGCGTACCTGCTTGTTGCAACACCTGTAAGGCGGCCAGTAGCGGCTTGAACGGGCCTGCGGGCAAGGGCTGCGCGGCATTGGTTTTTTCGTGTTGCTGAAACGCATCCAAGCCTTGCGCTTGAAACACCCGCTCCGCCTCGTCGCTGAACAGTACCGCATCCCCGTCAAACGCAATGCGGACTTCGTGCGGGTTGGCCTCAGACGCGTGGGCTGAGTGTGGGTACACCTGTGCGGCGGGCACACCTGCATCGAGGGCCGAGCGCACATCCGACAAATGGGTGGACAAAAATAAGTTGGCATTGAGAGGACGCAAATAGCGCCACGGCGATTGCCCGCGTGTGAAGGTGCAACGGATGATGGGCAGCTTGTAATGCGCGGCTGACTTCATCACCCGCATGCCGCTGACGGGGTCGTTGCGCGAGAGGATCACCACTTCCACGCGTTGCGCATCAGTGGTGTTGAAGGCCAAGAGCTTTTGCACCAACGAAAATGCCACACCAGGTTTGGCCTGTGTCTCTAAGCGCGCAAGCTGCAAATTCATATAAGCACGGTCATCGCCTTGCTCAAAGACTTGGTTTTCTTCTTCGAAGTCGAACAGCGCCCTTGAAGAGATGGCGACGACTAACTTACCGGCGAGTGAAATGCTCATATTTACCTCACCCACTGATTGAGTTGAATGATGGGCAGCATCACGGCTAAAACGATGAGCATCACCATCGCGCCCATTGCCACGATGAGTAGTGGCTCCAGAATTGTTGCCAGTTGCAAAGCCCGGCGTTGCACCTCTTCGCTCAGTTGTGTGGCGGCGCGTTGTAGCATGGTCGGCAAGGTGCCGGTTTGCTCGCCGAGGCGCGCAAACATCACCAGTAAACGCGGGAAGCGTGGGTGTTGTGCTAAGGCCGAGGCCAGCGGTGCGCCTTCACGCACCAGCACCAGCGCATCTTGCGCGTCGCGCTTGAGGGCTGTGTTGCTGAGGGTGTCTGCCGCGGCTTGCAGGGATTTCAAAATAGGCACACCGGCCCCCGCCAGCATGGCCAGCGTGCTGGCAAAACGCGCAGCGTTGTAGCCTCGGGCCAAGCGCCCCATCAGGGGCAGCTGCAACCATGCGGCATCAAAGCGCAGGCGCATTTCAGTTTGTTTCAAGGCCGCACGCGCGCCAGCGGCAAAGGCTGCAATCAACAGCACACCCCACAGCCAGAAGTCCTGCACGAAGCTGCTCAGTGCCAACATCACGCTCGTGAGCGCGGGTAATTTTTGCTGGTTGCTGCCAAACACTTGCGCGACTTGTGGCACCACATAGGCCAGCAAAAACAAAACAATCACCAGTGCCACCAAACTCACGATGACAGGGTATAAGCCCGCAGCCAAGAGCTTGCTTTGCAGGTTTTGTTGCTCTTGTAAATCGTCGGCCAAACGTTCAAGGACCAAACCCAAATGCCCGCTTTGTTCGCCGGCACCGATGACGGCCATGTACGTGGCTGAGAACTCACGTGGGTGCTGAGCCAGTGCTTTGGCAAACGGGGCACCTGCATTCACCTCGGTCCGCAGGGTCGATACCAAATCGCGTTGGCGCGGCGTCTCGGCTTCGTCACTCAAAGCGGCGAGGGCGCGCTCCAGTGGCAAGCCCGCTGACACCAAGCCCGAGAGCTGGCGTGTCCATACCGCCAATGCGGTGCTGCTGAACACCTTGCTCTCCCAAATGACGGTGTTCAAACCACGGCTGACGCGTTGCGTCAGCTCGACTTTGAGCGGCACCAACGCTTGCGCACGCAGTTGCGTGCGTACGGTGCGAGCGGTATCGGCCTCTAGCACACCACGGCGGGTTTGGCCTTGGGGGTCGAGAGCTTCGAAGGTGTAGGTGGGCATGGGGCGGTTGGGCTGTGGCGGCGTCAATCGCGCGTCACACGCACCAGCTCTTCGCGGGTGGAGACGCCGCTACGCACCAAGCGCTCGCCGTCGTCGCGCATCAGTGTCATGCCGTGCGCCAAGGCGGCTTCACGCAACTGGGCTTCGCTGGCTTGGTTGTGGATGAGGGCGCGAATGGCGTCGTTGGTGGTGAGCAATTCAAAAATACCAGTACGGCCTTGGTAGCCGCTGTGGGCACATGCTTCACACCCTTTGCCTGAGCAGTGCGTGCAGACTTTTCGCAGCAGTCGTTGGGCCAGCACACCCAAGAGCGAGGAGCTGAGCAAGAAGGGCTCCACGCCCATGTCGGTCAAGCGCGTGATGGCGCTGGCCGCATCGTTGGTGTGCAGCGTGGCCAACACCAAGTGGCCGGTGAGCGAGGCTTGAATGGCGATTTGCGCGGTCTCGTAATCGCGAATCTCACCAATCATGATGATGTCTGGGTCTTGGCGCAGGATGGCGCGCAGGGCTTTGGCAAAGTCCAAGTCGATCTTGGGGTTCACTTGGGTTTGGCCCACGCCTGCTAGCTCATATTCAATCGGGTCTTCCACCGTCATGATGTTGTTGCGGGTGGCATCGAGCCCTTGCAGCGCTGCGTAGAGTGTGGTGGTCTTGCCCGAGCCCGTGGGGCCCGTGACCAAGATGATGCCGTGTGGTTGTTTGACCAGCGCCTCAAAGCGTTGCAGGGTCTGGCCTTCCATGCCCACGGCTTGCAGGCTGAGTTTGCTTTCGGTTTTGTCGAGCAAACGCAGCACGGCGCGTTCGCCATGCGCACTGGGCAAGGTGGACACGCGCACGTCTATGGCGCGTTGACCCAGACGCAGCGAGATGCGGCCGTCTTGCGGCAAACGTTTTTCGGCGATGTCCAGTTCTGCCATGATTTTCAAGCGTGAGATGAGGGCGGCATGTAAAGCGCGGTTGGGTTGTACCACCTCACGCAAGGTTCCGTCCACGCGGAAGCGCACGCTGCTGTGGCGCTCATACGGCTCGATGTGGATGTCGCTGGCGCCATCACGCGCAGCTTGGGTCAGCAGGGCGTTGAGCATGCGGATGATGGGCGCGTCGTCCGCGGCTTCGAGCAAGTCCTCTACGGCGGGTAGCTCTTGCATCATGCGGGTGAGGTCGGCGTCACTCTCGACCTCGCTCACCACGGCGGCGGCGTTGCTGTCGGCTTGGGCGTAGGCTTCGCTGATGCGCTTGGCCAGTGTGGCTTTGTCGGTGTACTCAAACGACTGCACCGCGTGACGCCGCGTGACCTCGCTCCAAGCGCTCCAGTCGGGCGCATCGCTGTGCCACAGCGTCAGGGTGTGACCATCATCCTCCAGCAAGAGCTGGTGGGTGCGGGCAAAGGCGTAGGGCAGTGGGCGACGCATGGGTTATTGGGCTGGCGTCACCGTGGAGGCTGAAGCGGGAGGCGCATCCACTTTCTCTGTGGGTGTTTCAACTTTCGGTTTGGGCACGGGCGGCGGTGGTAGCACGGGCGAATTGCCAGAGCCTAAGAAAGGGTTGAAGCTGGGTTGTGCAGCTTGCTGCAAGCCCATCATTTGTTGGTAGCGGTTGTTGCTGAGGGCGTCAGAGGCAGCGGCATCGCGCACGACGACAGGGCGCAAGAACACCATCAGGTTTTTCTTGCTGCGTGAGCGGCTTTCGCTTTTGAACAACCAGCCGAGTACAGGGATGTCGCCCAAGCCCGGCACCTGGTTGGCCGAGCCCGAGTACTCGTCAGACAGCAAACCACCCAGCACGATGATGGAGCCGTCGTCGACCAACACATTGGACTCGATGCTGCGCTTGTTGGTGATCAAGCCCGTGGTGGAGCCCACGGAGTTAGCCACCACGCTAGAGACCTCTTGGAAGATGGTGAGTTTGACGGTGCCGGTCTCGCTGATTTGTGGTTTGACCTTGAGCGTCAAACCCACGTCTTTGCGCTCCACCGTTTGGAACGGGTTGACCGAACCGTTGGTGTTGTTGTTGTTGGTGTATTGGCCCGTGACGAAGGGCACGTTTTGGCCCACCACAATCTTGGCCTCTTCGTTGTCGAGGGTCAGCAGCGTGGGCGTGGACAACACATTGCCTTCGCCGTTTTGTTGCAAGAAGGTAGCCAAGCTGCTCAACACATAGGTGCCGTTGATCTGTTTGGCTGAACCGATGTTGAGGCCACCGCCGAGTGCGCCAAGTGCCGTCGCGCCACCAGACGCATTGATGATGTTGCCTTGTCCGATGGTGGTGCTGATGGTGTTGTTGAAGTTGGTGCCCATGATGCCCACGGTGCTGCCGGCTTTGCCCGCAGCGGTTTGCCACTGAATGCCCATTTGCGCGGCCTTGTCTGCGTTGACCTCGGCAATCAAGCTCTCCACCATTACTTGGGCGCGGCGTTGGTCGAGCATGTCAATCACGGCACGCAGCTGGCGGTATTGCGGTTCGGGCGCTGTGATGATGAGCGAGTTGGTGGCCGTGTCGGCTTGGATTTGACCACCCGTAGCAGCCCCTGCGCTGGCGCTTGTGTTGCTGGAGCCGAGTGTGCTCCCCGTCATACCCGTGTTGGACGTGGTGTTGGACAGCCCTGGGGCGCTGCCCGCAGCGGCAGTGGCTTGGCCGCTGACGGCGGCACGCAAGGTGGTGGCCAGTTTGGTGGCATCGGCGTTTTTCAAATACACCACATGGATGTTGCCGCTGGGGTCGTTGCCACTGGGTTGGTCAAGTTTGGCCACCAGTGACTTCACCAAGGCAACGCGTGCGGGGTTGGCGGCACGCAAGATGAGTGTGTTGCTGCGTGGCTCGGCCAGCAAGGTGGTTTTGTATTCGGCACCTGTTTGACCGGGTGCTGCTGGGGCTTGTGCGATGTTGCTGCCCGACTCCACCAAGCGCAACACCAGTGGCGCCAAGTCCACCGCGATGGCGTGCTTGAGTTGAATCACTTCCACATCGCTGGCGTTGGAGACATCCAACGTGGCGATGATGCGGGCCATGCGCTGCAAGTTGTCGGCGTAGTCGGTGATGATGATGGAGTTGTTGCCGGGGTTGACGTTGATGGTGTTGTTGGGGCTGATGAGCGGGCGCAGCACGGGCAATAAATTGTTGGCTTGCTCGAAGTTGAGCTTAAAGATGTGCGTGACGATTTGGCCGTTACTGGTGTTGGCACCGATTTTTTCGATTTCCTGCACTGTGCCGCCTTGCAGCTTGGCATCGGCTTCAGGCACGATTTTGTAGAGGCCTTTGGTCTCGACCATGGCGAAGCCTTGCAAACGCAAGGCGGCTAAAAATTGGCCCCATGCTTCGTTGGGCGATACGGGCAGTTCGGTGCTGAGGTTGATGGTGCCTTTGACACGGGGGTCCACCACCAAGTTGCGGTTGGACAGCGTCGCGAGCGTGCGCGCGACGGATTCGATCTCAGCATTGACAAAGTTCAACGTGATGGGTTGCTGCGAGGCGGTTTTCTTGGCCAGTGGCGCAGCGTACGCCACGCTGAAAGCCGTGAGTGCGGGAGTGAAAGCCAAGCTGATGGCGAGCGAGGAGGCAATGGAGGGAAAAAGCTTCGTCATGGTGTTAACCCATTTTTAAAATCGATTTGGCACCTTGGCGTGAACCAAGGATGTTCAATAAGTTAGAGAGGGCTGCTTGTGCATCGGGCGTGGCGGAGGCTTCGCCATTGAACTGCACACGTCCGTTTTGTAATTGGCCGCTACCTTCTAGGCGTAGGCTGCCATCGAGGGTGTCGAGGGTGAGTGCAACGGTGTCCCCACCTTGCACACGCAGGCGATAGCTGCCCAAAGGACGCAAAGTGGACAGACGCGTAGCGAGCTGTTGCAGTTGCAGTTCGGCTTGTCCTTGCATTTGTGTTTGACCTGCTTGGTAAGTCCATTGCAGACCTTGGGTTTGTAGCTGCATCTGACCTTCAGGCTGTACAGTGTTCCAAGGTGCGCCCAAGCCCACGAGCCATGCCGCGGGCCAGTTGGAGGTGCGGTCGCTCATGGTCAATCGCACACCAAGCCACATGGGAGAGATCTCCATCTGCAAAGGTTGCGGTGTGCAGCAAGCCGAGGCGAGCGTGGCGCTAAGCGTTAGGCGCAGGTGGGCCAAGTCCACACGGGGACCCAGTTGCCATGTGACGCGTGTAGGCAGGGCCGTGGTGTTGGCCAGTTGCGCGGTGTGGGATGAGGCTGCCGTGTTGAGCGGACCTTCGTTGAGCACCCACTGTGCCGAGCCTTGCCACACCGTGCCTTGCGGGTCTTGCAGCAGCATGCGCTCGCCACTGAGATGCTCGACGGTTTGTGTCAACCAATACGCGGGGGCTTGGGTGATGAGTGCCAGTGCCAACCCTAGGCCCGCGCCTGTCCAAGCCCAGCGGTGGCGGGGCTTGTGGTGCGGTGGGGTGGCGCGTTGGCGTTGCATGTCAGACAGAGGTGCGGGTGTCGGGGTGTGGCGTTAAGGCGCGGCGCTGCGGCTGGGTAGGCGCAAGACGAGGCTGCCGTCCCACACCAACGTGGCCGAAGAGGCGGTGGACACGGCGGTGTTGGCGGGGCTGTTGCGCGTCAAGCGTGCTTCCACCGGCAAGGCTTGGGCTTGTTGGCGCGCTTGTGTCAGCCAATCCGCCAGCGTGGCGGCAGGCACCGCCTTGAGTTGCACGGCCACACGTTCACCCTGCACATTGAGTTGCATCTGCGCGTTGGGGGCGAGGCTTTGCAAGGTGCGCAGGGCTTCGTCCCGCGACAGGGGGGTGCGTGCTTGGAGCGCTTGGGCTTGGCGTTGCAAGGCCAGCATCTGGGCTTGCTGTTGGTTGATCTGGGTGCGGCGCTGCGCACTGTCGCGCAGGGTGTGGAGCGCAGGTGCCACCGCGATGGCCCAAAACAACAACACGCCGACGAGCACGCCTAGCACGGTCACCATGCGTTGTTCGCGTGGGCTCAGGGCTTGCCAGCGGGCGTTGGCGTGTGCGCGCAGTTGTTGGTGTGTGCGGCTGAATGCGTTCATGGCGCGGCCTCCGCTTGTAAGACCCAGGTGTCGTTGCCGTCTTGACGCAGTTGCAGGCCTTGGGTTTTGAGCGCGGGCGTACTGGGTGCGTTGGCGTCGAGAGTGACGCCTTGCACGCGCAAGCTGTGTGGGGTGAAGTGGATGTGTGAGGGGGTCTGGCCCGCAGGCAACACGTCTGCGAAAGCGGCCAGCAGGGGCTCGAAGTCGGTGCGCGAGGCGATGCCTGTTTTTTGTTGCAACGCATCCACTTCGCGCTGCATTTGCAGCGGCGCGTCGATGACCAAAGTGACTGCGGGGAAAGTGTTTTTCAAAATACTTTGCAGCGAGACTTGTTGTGCGTTGATCTCACTGCGCTCGCGCCAAGCCAAGGCGTTGAGCCCCACCACGTGCAGCACCAAGAGCGCGGTGAAGCCCCCGCGCACAGGCCGCCAAGCAGGTGCGTGTCGCAGCGTTTGCCAGGCGGCTTGGATTTGCCGTTGTGCGTGTTGTGCGCGGCCTTGTGCCCATTCGCCTTGTGCCAAATCCCATGCCGACTGGCTGGCTTGCACCCAGCGCTGCGCAGCGCTTTGTAGCAGGGGCTGGCGTTGCAGCGTGGCTTGCACACGCGCCACCATCGCGGGTTCGGCGTGAATTTGCAGCGTGTCGGTGGCGAGTCCGGCAAAGGCCGACCAATGGGCGGTGTTGGGGGGTAAAAGGGTGAGGCCATCGGCATGACTGAAGACGCTAGATGACTGCTCAGATTCACCCATGACATGCAGCAGCGGGGTGTCGCTGGGGGACAACTCGGGCACGAGGCGTTGCACGGTGAGCCCTGCCGCTTGCAGGGGGGCGAGGACATCACGCAGCCATTGTTTGTCGCACACCGCGACCAGTAGGGTGCCACCTGTGCGGGCCACGCGCTCGGCGTCAGGTGGGAGCGCGATGTGGAGGTGTTGCGGCTCATCCAACAAACGGTCTTCTAGCAAACCATGCAGCACATGGGGCAAGCGGGCACCATGGCTGGCGGGCGGCAGTTGCACACGCAACCACGCCAAGCGGCTATAGGGCAGCACGGCCACCACTTCACCGGCATGGGTCGACAAGGTGCTGGCCGCCCCCGTGGCACTGCGCAAGACGCTGTGCCCGCCTGAATGAACATGGGCGTAGCCTGCTGAGGTGGTGTTGGCAGAGTGGGGGAGTGCGATGAGCAGCATGAGGATAGAGATTTCAGCAGTTCACACGCGCCATAATAGCCGCCGCTTGTATGCTTTATTTACAACTTTCATTTTAAACCGATGGTCGTGTGAAAGATTTCAAGGCATAGGCGTTATGCATTGTGTGTTGTATAAATAAAAAATGGCGGATGAATATCCGCCACTTTTATCTAAAACCCTGCATGCCCGCGCGAGTCAAAACGCGGGCTCGGGTGCTACATCAAGGCCGTAGGCAATTAAATACAATCGATGAAAATCTATCGTTCCAGTACTGATCCAACACGGGCTGGCGCCGAATGGGGTCTGTAGCAGACGCGTTCCCTACGGCAGTCTCGGCGTCAGAACCAGTGTAGTTTTCGCCTGTGTAAAAAATAATCCTTCCATAACCCTTGCAACCTGCCCCTATGGAATAGGAGCTGAAAGTGTCGTTTGCGTTGGTGCCATCGGGGTAGTTGCCTACCGTTGGGTAGCTTCCATTAGTGAAGCATTTTGAACGTCCGCGGTAATTGGGATGCTCAAAAAAGCAAACAGAATAAGGATCCTGCGTCGCCAAATCTTGTGTGCACGTCACATTGACTATCCCTGTCCTGTCGTTATAGCCCTGATAAAAAAACTGAGTCGTGTTTTCAGAATAGGTAGCGGCTGGTGTGTACGCGGACTCCTTAATGCTCACCCGCGTGCAACTGGCACCCAATTTCACCGAGCTAAAAGTATTGACCGCAGAGCCGCCTTCGCTGGGGTAGTTGCCTAAGTCGGTGTAGTTGCCATTCGTAAAGCACTTGGATTTACCTTCGTAATTGGTGTGCTCATAAAAACAAACACGGTTGTCGCTCACCTCTTCTTGAACCGTGAGGGCCAGCACGCGCATACCCCAGTCCCAGCGGTCATTGTGTTGTCCGTTATCTATGTCCAAGGTTTTATGCATACCAGAAGTGGTTTTTGTTGATGTCCAAAACTCGTAGTGGTTGTCTAAATTGCCACGCCAGTTGCTGGGGCGGCCACCGTGAACGTTGCGCAAATTCCGAATTTCACCCAGTGTTGGCAAGCTCACCTTGTAGTTGCGCCCTGTGTTGGGGTCCTGCATGATGCGTGAGCGGTTGTCGTCGGTGATGTTGTTGGGACTACCTAAACCCAAAATAACCGAAGCGGCATCCATGTCTTGTAGCTTGGTATTGGAGTTTGAATAGCCAGGTTCGTTGTAGAGGTAAAAGGCTTGTCCTGCGCGATTGTTGGTTAGATGTTTCAGAACAATCTTCATGCCATCGGCACGAACGAGGGCTAGGTCATAGTATTCTTGTGCGTTTGCAAAACTTGCAGCAGCAAGAAATGCAAAAAACATTGCAATAAATTTAAACATTAAGTCTCCTTAGGTCGTTGTTTGTAAGTAACTGAGTTTACCTCAGAAAATATAAACCCGAATCCTTACTGCTGTGGCTGAGGCCTATGTTCGTTCATTGAATGCCAAAGTCGCGCCACAGCACCTTCACCGTAGCCCCTTCGCGCTGTAAAACCGAGAGGTCTTGTAGGGTGGTGTGTGGCATGCGCAAGCGTCCCAGAACTTCAAAATAAGTGCTTTTGACATCATGGGTGTTTTTGAGATCAATACCGCCACCCCAGGCCTTCTGAAACATGCCTACATCGCTCCAATGTTGATGTTCCCGTTGTTGTACCAAGCGGGTTGCATCAGACAGGCTTAAACCGGGCACGCTGGCGTACAGCACTTGTACGCTAGCCGTGTTCAGGTTCACTGTGGTGCCAGATGGGAGCGCGGTGATGTGTGGGCCAAGTGTTTGCAACGCATGGGGTGATAGGCCAAACCAACTGAGTTGGTTGATACGCTGCGGCAAGAGTGGCGAGCTGCTGTTTTGCTTTTGTACTGCGAGTAAACCTTGGGTCAGTAGCTTGAGTTGATCTGGGGGGATGCCTAGTACATCAAACAAACGTTCGAACGCGACAGCAGTTTTGCTATCCAGCTGATCGCTCTGTAGCAGGTTGATGATATTCAAGCGACCTTGCAAGTCTTTGATTTCACCGGATAAAAAAACCTGTTGAGTAAATTTTGTATCGTCAAGACGGCTCCCAGTGTCGCCGGGCATTGCGGCTAGGAAACTAGACATGCGAATTTCTTGTAGCGGCACAGCCCAAGGTTTTGCCAGGTGGGTGGTCTGGGTGTTGGTGTTGTTATCTGCAAGGTAATCTTCTCGCAAAATAACGCGCGCCCAATCAAGTGCCCCCGTCAGTAGCCAGCGTGCCTGTGAGCGCTGGCGTTCGGCACTTTCCACTTCAAGGTCTTTCCATTGCTGCCAGAGCGCACCAGCTGCAAAAGTGGCAATTAAAGCCACGGTCAGCATGGCGGCCAGTAGCGCCGCGCCGCGTTGCGTCAGGGGTGTGCGCGACTTCATGTTTTGGTGTTGCTAAAGTTAGGGCGGACCCAGTCGAGGGTGATGCTGCCACGCATGCCAGTGTTGTTGGGCAGATCAATTTTGAGTCGAATTCCGTCGGGTAGCGCACCTTGGCTACTGTCTTTGTCCAGGCTACTGCTGCTCGACAGCGGGTTGACCCATGTGTTGCTCCGAAAATAGGTCAGTTGCCATGCCTCCAGTGGCAGTAAGACGGTTTCAAGCGCGGCATCTTCGCTGCCGGGGGTTTGCCCCCATCGGTCGACCTGCGTCCATGCCTGTTGGAGGGTTGCATGGTCTCGCACAGGGGGTGATTGCCAGCGTATCCATTGCTTGTTGCGCAAGGTCCAGCCCACTACCCATAAACCAGCATCGGCGCCATCGGCTGGGTTTGTGGCGGCGCGACGCGTCATGCGAAGTGTGCGCCCATCCCACTGCACACCATCGTTGTTGAGTGGGGGGGCAGGATGCACCGCGTTGAGGTCGGCCTGCCATTGGGCCAACACGGTTTGCACGACAGCGGTTTTGTTGACTTGTGCTTGCGTGATGTCGCGGCTGCGTATCAGGCTGTCAAGCCCACGCCAACTCAAGCCCGCCAACACGGCCATAAGGGTGATGGCGATGAGCAACTCGATGAGGGTGAAGCCGCGTTGTGCTCGCATCAGTAGCGTCCTAACACGGTGGTGATGTTCAGCACAGGCGTGGCCGCGTCAAAGACTTGCGCGTCGATGCGTCGGAAGGCGGGGTTGGGTGTGGTGCGCACGGTCAGGGCCACTTCGAAGTTGCGCTCGACTTGCGGACAGGCCACGCGGTTGTCGCCCACGCTGGGCAATTGTTGCGAGAGGCGCAGTTGATTCAACGCGTTGTCGGCGCAAATTTGCGCAAGCATCACATCGGTTTGACGCTGGGCGTTGCGTGTGAGTGCCCCACTGACTTTGAGGCCACTCATCAAGGCGATCGAGACAATCGCCAATGCCACCAACACCTCGATCAGCGTGAAGCCGTGTGCGAGGTTTGGCCGCCGCGTGACTTGGCATAGAGGTGAGGCGCGGGCGCGTGTGCGTGACGAGTTCATGGCTCAACGTGGAAGGGTTGCAAACCATCCGTGCCGATGTGGAGGGTTGAGGCTGCATTGCTGCGTGTCGCTGGTAGACGAAGGCTGATGCGGGTGGGCGCAAGAATGGGCTCGGGGCCTAGCACCACAAGGTTGATTTGGCTGCTGCTGGATGCAGTGATGGTGTTGCGCAGCACCGTGGCCTGTGTGCCGACGGTCAGCCAGGCTTGATGACGGGGCGCGAAGGGGGCGCGTGTGTCGATGATGGCAGAGACGGGGACGGGGACGGCACTAAGTGGGCGGGGTGTGCGAATGACAAAGCCTTCGGGCTTGGCCTCCCACACCAAAGGGATGCCACTGGTGCGCGACTGGGCGCGGGCTGCTTCTAGCACGGCCACCAAGCGTTGTGCTTCGCGCTCCAACTGAGTTTGCTGGTTGTCACGCAAGGAAAGGCTGACCCCCAACAGACACACGCCAATGATGGCCATGACCACCAACAGCTCCAACAGGGTGAGGCCGCGCTGGCGCTGCATGGTTGGCGTGGACGTGTGGTTTATTGCCAGCTACCGAGGTCGGCGTTTTTGCCTTCGCCACCGGGTTGGCCGTCTGCGCCCAAAGACAGCACATCGACTTCACCCTTCAAGCCGGGGTTCATGTATTGGTAAGGACGGCCCCAAGGGTCGTTGGGCAGCTTGTCGACGTAGGTCTTCCAGTTCAACGGTAAGGGGCCTGCTGTGGGCTTGGCCACCAAGGCGCTGAGGCCTTGCTCGGCTGTGGGGTAGTTTTGGTTGTCCAAGCGGTAGAGCTTGAGGGCTTGCATCAGGTTGCCTAAGTCGGTCTTGGCGGCGGTCACGCGTGCGTCGTCGGCCCGGTTGAGCACATTGGGCACGACCAGTGCAGCGAGCACACCAATGATGGCGAGGACCACCATCAACTCAATCAGCGTGAAGCCGCGTTGACGTTTGATTTTTGGTTTTGTCTGGGAAGTGGGCATAACGAGTATTTCAAAAGTTCTCTTGTCAAGGTTGAATCATAATCTGTGGATGCTTATCTACCGCCCTTCATTTGCCCCTGTTTTCAACACCGCGTCACGGGTGGCGTTGCCTGCTGTTTCGCTGCTGGTGTGGGCTGCGGTGGCCTTCAGCGCGGTGACGTGGGGCTTGCGTTGGTCTGCCATGGGTGCCAGCCCCAGCACCGCCATGGTGCTGGCGCAGGGCTTGCCCGAGGTCGATGTCGCTGCCGCAGCACGCAGCTTGGGCGCGGCACCCGTGGCCGCAGCGGCTGCGCCTAGTTTGGCTAGTCGATTTCAGTTGCAAGGCGTGTTGGCGGGCGACGCGTCGCAAGGCGCGGCACTGATCGTGGTGGACGGCAAACCTGCCAAGCCCTACCGCGTGGGCACGGTGGTGGCCGATGGTCTGGTGTTGCAGTCCGCCCAAGCACGTCGCATCAGCCTCGGTGCAGCGGTAGATGGGCCGACAACTCTGGCGTTGGAGTTACCGGCGAAAAAGTAGGCTCGACGGTCGGTGTTCAGCGTTGCAAGAACAAACGATACGCAGGGTTCTTTGTTTCTTCCACATAGGGGTAGCCCAGCGCATCCAAGAAAGTGGCGAACGCTTTGTTGTCAGTCTTGGGGACTTGCAAGCCCATCAAGATGCGCCCATAGTCCGCGCCTTGGTTGCGGTAGTGAAACAAGCTGATGTTCCAGCCGGGGCGCATGGCCAGCAAAAACTTCATCAACGCACCGGGACGCTCAGGAAACTCAAAACGCAAGATGCGCTCTTCGTGTGCGAGTGATGAATGGCCGCCCACCATGTGGCGGATGTGCTCTTTGGCCAATTCGTCGTGCGTGAAATCAATCGCTTCAAAACCACTCTTGGTGAAGTGCGCCGCCATTTTGCTGCTTTCGCCCTTGGCGCCTGTGGTCAAGCCCACAAACACATGGGCTTTGGCTTGGTCACTCATGCGGTAATTGAACTCGGTCACATTGCGCGGCGATTTGCTGCCGCCAAAGCTGGGCAGCTTGCCAATCAGCTCACAAAAACGACGCAGGCTGCCCGGCTGCTCGGGGATGGTCACGGCAAACAAGGCTTCGCGTTCTTCACCCACTTCGGCACGCTCGGCCACAAAGCGCAGGCGGTCAAAGTTCATGTTCGCGCCGCACAAAATGGCAGCGTAGGTTTCGCCCTTGGTTTTGTGCTCGGCCACGTATTGCTTAATGGCCGCGACGGCCAAAGCACCGGCGGGCTCGACGATGCTGCGAGTGTCCACAAATACGTCTTTGATGGCGGCACATACCGCATCGGTGTCCACCGTGATGAAGCTGTCGACCAAGTTTTTCGACACACGGAAAGTTTCTTCGCCCACCAGCTTCACCGCAGTGCCGTCTGAGAACAAGCCCACATCGTTGAGCGTGACACGTTTGCCTTTTTGCACCGACTGCATCATGGCCGACGAGTCGTCCATTTGCACACCAATCACTTTGATGTCGGGGCGAACAGCCTTGATGTAGTTGGCCACGCCGGCAATCAGGCCGCCACCGCCGATGGCCACAAACACGGCATCTAATTTGTGAATGTTCAGGCCTTGGAGCTGGCGCAGCATTTCCATGGCAATCGTGCCTTGGCCCGCAATCACATCAGGGTCGTCAAACGGGTGCACAAAGGTCATGCCGTTTTTCTTCTCGAGCGTGAGCGCATGCTGGTGCGCGTCCGAGTAGCTGTCGCCTGCCAACACCACCTCGCCACCCAAAGCCTTGACGGCTTCAATCTTTACGCTCGGCGTGGTGGTGGGCATGACGATGATGGCTTGCGTGCCTAAGCGCTTGGCACCCAGCGCCACGCCTTGTGCGTGGTTGCCAGCAGAGGCGCAAATCACGCCCTTCTTCAACTGCTCGGGCGTGAGGTGTGCCATCTTGTTGTACGCGCCGCGCAGCTTGAAGCTGTGCACAGGCTGCTGGTCTTCCCGCTTTAGAAGCACGGTGTTGTGAATTCGGCGGCTCAGGTTTTGGGCCACCTCCAGCGCAGATTCGTTCGCCACGTCATACACACGAGCGGTTAATATTTTTTTCAGGTAATCGGCGGGCTGCAAGGCGCGCGCTTTGGGAGTGCGGGTAGACATGGCGCAATTGTCTCTTATGAAAAAACGCGAAAAAAAACCCCGAGTTTTGCAACTCGGGGTTGAATCCACTTTTGAGGGTGGAGGAGACAAGCCCCAATTGTATGCAAAATTTGTTGCACTGCAACAAATTTTCTGTTTCCCCCATCAATTTGGATACGGCTGGCGCGAGTGAACGGTGTTCAGAATCTCTATCCCGTGCAACGTGTGGCGATAAATGATGACGTAATTGGGATGGCTTACGAACTCATGTGTACCAGCGACGCGTCCTCTGCGGTAGTGCGCGGGGAAGATGCCAAGGTTATCGGCGTCTTCAATCAATTGAGCGGCTAGTTTTGTTGCTGCAGCAGGGTTAGTTTTGGCGATGAACGCTACGATGCAATCAAGGTCGTTAACGGCAGTGTCAAGCCAGGCGACGCTTTGCATTTTCAGTCTCTATCGTGGCGGCTACTTTGCGCACGACATCATCGCTGCTGAAACGTTTTGCGGCTGGTGACTCTGCGTGAGCCACGGATGCTTGCACCTTTTGGCGCAGCCAGCCGTCATAAGTTGCCGCGTCTTCTTCAGACGAGAACTCTGAAACGATGGGGTTTTCAACTGCACTCATATCTCATAGGCTAGCATATGGTTTACTCATTAGGCAATAAAAATTCAAGCGCGGCGCGCAGGAGAAACACACATGGAATGCACCGTCAGCTGGACCGGCAACTCTGGCACCCGTTCAGGCATGGGTTTTATTGCAGAAACAGGCAGCGGCCATGTGGTGGCGATGGACGGCGCACCCGATTCGGCCAAGCCTGAGAACGGTGGGCAAAACCTAGCACCTCGCCCGATGGAGCTGTTGCTGGCGGGCACTGGCGGCTGCACGGCGTATGACGTGGTGCTCATCCTCAAGCGTGGCCGCCACAAGGTGCAAGGCTGTAGCGTCAAGATCAGCAGCGAGCGTGCCACCGAAGACCCCAAGGTGTTCACCAAAATCAACATGCACTTCACCGTCACGGGCCAGGGCGTACCTGCCAACGCAGTGGAGCGCGCCATTGCTATGAGTCATGGCAAATACTGCTCGGCCAGCATCATGCTGGGCAAGACGGCGGAAATTGCCACCAGCTTCGAGTTGGTCGAGGCTTAAGTTGGCGATTTAGATGCGATGCGCCACGGTGGTCATCACCTTGGCGGCCACTTGCATCATGGCTTTGAAGGGGTCGGGCAGTTCTGCGGCGCCGGCTTGTTGTGCTTCTTTGGCGTGTTGCGCCTCATCCGCCTTCATTTGCGCCACGATGGCGCGACTGGGCCCGTCATTCGCAGGCAGTAGGCCTAGGTGGCTTTCTAAGTGAGCCTCGACTTGACGCTCGGTTTCCACCACAAACCCCAGACTCATGCGGTCACCGCCCACCTTGGCTGCTGCATAGCCAATGCCAAAAGCACCTGCGTACCACAGCGGATTGAGCAAGCTGGTGCGTCCGCCCAGTTCGTGCAGGCGCTGCTCGCACCAAGCCAAATGGTCGGTTTCTTCGTTGCATGCCGTCGTCAAGTGTTGGCGCAGGGCATTGTTTTTGGTGGCCAATGCTTGCGCGGTGTAAAGCGCTTGCGCGCACACCTCGCCCACATGGTTGACGCGCATCAGCGCTGCGGCCTCAGCTTTTTGGCTTTCAGTCAGCGCAGCGGGTGTCGGCACCTCGGCAGCCCACACGGGCGTGGGGCGGTTGGCGTGGTGGCGGGCAAATACAGTGCGCAAGGCGCTGTCGGCGGCAATGAGTAGGGCGTCCATGTACCTGAGTTTAAGGGGGTGTGAATGCGATAGGAAACAAAACAACAAAGACCTGAGATTTGCCAAAATTTTCAATTTCAAGGGTTTGCATGGGGTGTTGGTGGGTTTTGTTGCGAAGATGCAACGCAAAAGACGATTTTTTGACGCTTGTCATAGTCTGGGGGACAAGCCTCTGGTTCAATACGTGCAGCTTCCCGAAAACGGAGGTTGGCTTTGGGAAACACCAGAGCCCCTGTTCAAACCTTGGAGAACCTTGAAATGAAAAAAACCCTCGTTGCATTGGCCGCATTGGCCGCTACTTCTGCATTTGCTCAATCTTCTGTTCAGCTCGACGGTAACGTTGACGCTGGTTACCAATCTGTTAACTACAAAGGCAACTCCGTTACAGGCGTGGCTGGTAATGGTTCTAGCACTTCACAATTGAACGTGCGCGGTAATGAAGACCTCGGCGGTGGCTTGCGTGCTACTTTCCGTGTTGAAACCGACTGGAACATGGTCTCTAACTTGGCAAACACAGGTACTTCTACTGGTGTGAACATCAAGTCCCCCTCTGACAGCATCAACGGTTCTGGTGGCACATTCGGCAACGGTGAAGTCCGCCTTGGTTTGGAGTCTGCTACATACGGTCAAATCCACTTTGGCGCTGTGAACTACAACACTCTGGGCACTTTCTTGACTGGCCAACCTTTCGGTACAGCCATTGGTTCGGGCTTCCGCACCATGTACATCAACGACGCACAAGGCACTTCTCAAGTTCGCGCTGAAAATGCCGTGAAGTACGTGACTCCCACTTTCAGTGGTTTCCAAGGTACTTTGTACAAGTCGAACAAGCAAGACAAAGCTACTAAGGTTGCATTTGACGCTAAGTCTGTAAACAACTTGAACACTCAACCTAACGCATTCAGTACTGCCGTCGGCGCCTACGATCAAGTTGGTACTCAAGAACTCGGCTTGAACTATGCGAACGGTCCGTGGGCTGCTTCTTACAGTGCGCTGAAGCAAGACTTTGTTGGTATCTCTGCTGTGAACGCCAGCGCGGGTGCTGCTGGTACGGCTGTATACAAAGTGAACACATTGGCTGGTGCTTACACCATGGGCAATGCGAAGTTCATGGCCTTGAACCAAAGCAACACAACAGACACGGGTTCAGTTAAAAACAGTGCAACAACTTTGTCTGCCACTTACACCCTCGGTCAAACTGTTTTGATGGCTCAAACTGGTTCGTTGAAGTCCAGCGCTGGTGCCTCTGATGGTAAGAAGTCCACATTCACGGGCTTCGGTGCTGATTACAAACTGAGCAAGATGTCTGCTCTGTACTTCCGTGCTGAGTCTGTCAACGACGAGGCCGGTGCTATGAACGCTGCATTGACTCCTGCAGCTATCAAAGGTACAGACACCAAGTTTGCTCGTACAGCTTTGGGTCTCCGTATCGGCTTCTAATCCCCCTGCTGGCTAAAAGCCAGTCAAGGATTTAAAAGCTTCAAACCCATCACGCGCAAGCGTGGTGGGTTTTTCTTATGGCGTGAAGTCACAGATAATTCATTGCATTGACGTGACCTGCCCTGCCCAATAACTACGGGCCTCATACACCATGATTCGACTCTCAGAACTCAAACTCCCGCTGTCTGCCCTGCCTGTCGAGGCGCGTCGCGCCGCTGATGCACCTGCCGAAACCGAGGTCGACCGACTGCGCCCACCACACCCGATGGATGCACTGCGCACACTGGCCGCCGAGGCCTTAGGTATGTCGCCTGACGCCATCGCCACACTCGATGTGTTCAAGCGCAGCTTTGATGCGCGCAAGCAAAACTTGTTGGTGGTCTACATCGTGGACATCACGTTGGTAGATGCTTCTCAAGAAGCAGCGCTGCTAACCAAGTATGAAAAGAACTCACACATCCAACCCGCGCCCGACATGACGTGGCATGCGCCTGCACATGCCCCCGGCGAATGGGCTACGAACGAAGGCGAACGCCCCGTGGTGGTGGGCTTTGGGCCGTGCGGTATTTTTGCGGCGCTGGTGTTGGCGCAAATGGGTTTCAAGCCCATCGTGATTGAGCGCGGCACCACCGTGCGTCAACGCACCAAAGACACGTGGGGCTTGTGGCGCAAAAAAATATTGAATGTCGAAAGCAATGTGCAGTTCGGCGAAGGCGGTGCAGGCACGTTCTCGGACGGCAAGTTGTACAGCCAAATCAAAGACCCGCGCCACTTGGGCCGCAAGGTGATGCACGAGTTTGTGCGTTTTGGCGCACCTGAAGAAATTTTGTTCGCTGCGCACCCGCACATCGGCACGTTCAAACTGGTGAAGGTGGTGGAGGGGCTGCGCGAAGAAATCATTCGCTTGGGTGGTGAGGTGCGCTTTGAGCAACGCGTGGTGGATATCGACTACGACCACACGTCTGGTGGCGCGTCATCCCACCGTGCCATTCAAGCCCTGCGCATCCACAACCATGCCACGGGCGAGACCTACACCCTACCTGCCCACCATGTGGTGATGGCGCTGGGCCACAGCTCGCGCGATACCTTCACCATGCTGCACCGCCATGCCGTGGCGATGGAGGCCAAGCCCTTCTCTGTGGGTGTGCGCATCGAGCACCCGCAAGGCGTGATTGACCGCGCACGCTGGGGCCAGCACGCGGGCCACCCGCTGCTGGGCGCGGCCGACTACAAGCTGGTGCACCACGCCGCGAATGGCCGTGCCGTGTATAGCTTTTGCATGTGCCCCGGTGGCACCGTGGTGGCCGCCACCAGCGAAGCAGGCCGCGTGGTAACCAACGGCATGAGCCAATACTCACGCAACGAGCGCAATGCCAACGCAGGCATCGTGGCGGGCATTGACCCGAGCGACTTTCCCCAAGACCCAGCCGCGTTTGAAGCCGAGCTGGGCCAAGAGATGGGTAACGCCGTGCGCCACACCACCCACGACGCGCCCGGCGGCTATCACCCGCTGGCCGGCTTGGTGTTGCAACGCCAACTTGAAGCCCACGCCTATACCTTGGGCGGCAGCAGCTACGAAGCGCCCGCGCAACTGGTGGGCGACTTTGTGGCCGACCGTGCGTCTACTGCGCTAGGCAGTGTGGCGCCGTCGTACAAACCGGGCGTGAAGATGGTGAGCCTGAACAGCGCCTTGCCCGACTACGCCATCACCGCCATGCGCGAAGCGCTGCCGATATTTGGCCAAAAAATCAAAGGCTTTGACATGCACGATGCAGTGATGACGGGGGTCGAAACCCGCACCTCATCGCCCCTGCGGATTGCCCGCGAGGACGACAGCTTGCAAAGCCCCACCCTTGCCGGCTTGTACCCCGCAGGCGAAGGCGCGGGGTATGCAGGCGGCATTTTGTCGGCAGGGGTGGATGGCATCAAGGTGGGCGAGGCGCTGGCGCGTCAGCTCATGGCCCAGCCTCGTTAAAGTACAACGCTGAAGCAGCGCAACTGACTTTGCACACACAACTTTCAGGAGACGAGTCGTTGGCGCAATTGGCGAAACTGGTGGAGCCTGATATTGCAGGCTAGTAATCCAGCGCTTGCAAAGTTGGTCAATTTGTATATACGTGATGTGTAAAATCACACCGTTCATCAACTATTTTTAGTTTATGGAAAATTTAAAAATTAGTCCCGACATACTTTCTAAGCTGAGTATCAAGCACGCAGTAACTCGCGAAGAAGTAGAGCAGTGCTTTTCAAATAGAGCTGGACGCCTTTTGACCGATACACGTGAGAGACACAAAACAAACCCACCAACAAAGTTGGTTTCTGGCCTTTACAAACAAAGGCCGCTTACTAAAAATAGTGTATATACAAACTGAGAGCGCTATTCATTTAAAATCCGCCTTTAGCCCGAATCAAACAGAAATCGACATTTACAGCAGACACGGCTAACTGACAAAACAATACTCTAGGAAGAACATCGTGAACACATCGAAAATCGAAAGCACAGTCGGCTTGGGATGGCCGCGCACTGGGTGCAAGTGCTGAACATGTTGCAGTGGCTGACATTGCACATGACATGGCCTTGGATGAGGCATTGGGTTTGCAATCCATCTCTATCCGTTTGCCCAAGCAATTGATCGACCAATACAAGCTAATTGCTCACTTCCACGGCGTTGGCTATCAACCGCTCATGCGCGATATCTTGGCCCGCTTCGTGCCAGGTGCGTTGCAAGAAATCATGCAAACCCAAATGAAACAGGTTCATGCGACTACCGCTGCCTCTCGCGGTATCCCATCCATCAAACGAGCGACAGCAAAAGTGGCAACAGCTAAACCTGCTGCTACTCGCAAGATGCAGCGCAAGGCAGCTTAAGAAAAATCGCTTGATCCATGTGTACAGACCCACTTTGTTGGACATGCAAAAGTAGAGCGCTTACTTTGAGAACAAGCGCTCCCAATCTGCTCACTCTGCCCGCGCCTCTTTGGCCCGTTGGGCTTGCTCTTTGAGCCAGCGTTTGAGTTCTGCTTCGTTCTGGATGCGGCGTAGGTCACGCTCGAGTGCGTGAACCTCATGTTCTTTGTCGCGCAATTGAATCGCTAAAGCGCGCGTCAAGCTCTCAGCACTGATGTGGTCTAACTCGTTCACACCGAGGTAGTGGCGAATTTCAAACTCGGCTTGTGCCTCGTCTTCTTCCAGTGCCTCTACTTGCTCTTTGAGCAAGAGACTCATGGCATTGAGTTTGTCGTCCGCCATGCGGCTCAAGGCGGCGCTGTCAATCTGTGCCATGTGCAGTTGCAGCTTGAGCAGCTCCGACAAGTTCTTGCGGTCGTACGCGGCGTTGACTTCGCTCATCAACGCGGTCTTGCGCAAGCGCTCGGCCTCATCGGGTTCGCGATCGGGATGCAAGGCACTGGCGAGTTGCCGATACACGGTGCGCATCGCGGTGTTTGCATCCATTTTTTGCTGCGCATCTTTAAGCTGACGCACCGCTGGTTTCTTCTTCGCCTTTTTGGCTTGGCGTTTGTCATCTAAGCGCTGTTGCTGCTCGCGGTATTGACGCAGGCCCGCTTCAAACACCGCTTCGGCGGTGTGCAAGTCATCTGCGCCCTGCAAGGGCTTGCCAAACCAATCTTCAAATACGGCTTTCGCGTGTTCAGCACCCGCGCGGGCTTCGTCGGCCAAGGCTTGCGCGTCTTCGTCGCTGTGGTGTTGGTTGAACACCGCTTGCACTTGCACGTCATGCTTGTGTGCCAATGCATCGCACAACGCCAAGATGATCTGCGTGGCGCTGCTGCGGTGTGTGGCGGTTAGCCCGGCTTGCTGCAAACGGCCATCTAGAAACAGCAACAGGTTTTTTCGTGCACTGTCTTCTTGGTTTTTCAATGCACTCATGGCGCTCAAGTGGCTGCTGCGGTGCTGCGTGGACAAAGCCTCTAACGTGGCAATGGCATCAGACAACGCCGACACACTCGCCAACAAGGTGTTGAAACGTTTTTGTGCAGGCGTGAGTTCAGCAGCAGGCTGAATGGCAACGGTCGCCACTGCTTGACGCACAGCGACCGTCCAAGGTGGTGAGGGTTGGCTCACAGAAAAAACTTCATCTCAAACATGCCCTTTGTGTGCAGCGTTCTTGGTGCTTCAAGCATTCAGCCTTGTGCATTTTGCAAAGCTGCAATGCGCTCTTCCAAAGGAGGGTGTGAAGCAAACAACTTACCCAATTCGCCCGTGATACCCATCGCCGCGACGCCGGCAGGCAGTGGGCCGGTTTGCATGCTGCTCAAACGGGCCAAGGCGTTGATCATGGGCTGCTTGTTGCCCAAGAGTTGTGCCGAGCCCTCGTCTGCGCGGAACTCGCGGTGACGGCTGAACCACGCCACGATCATGCTGGCGACAAAGCCAAGCACGATGTCGAGCACAAAGCTGGTGATGTAGTAGCCCATGCCGGGGCCACTGGACTCTTCGTCGTTCTTGCGTAGCATGCCATCCACAAAATAGCCAATGACGCGGCTCAAGAACACCACAAAGGTGTTGAGCACGCCTTGGATGAGGGTGAGCGTCACCATGTCGCCATTAGCGACGTGGGCAATTTCGTGGCCCAACACGGCTTCGATTTCTTCGCGGGTCATGCCTTGCAACAAGCCAGTGGACACGGCCACCAAGGCCGAGTTTTTGAAAGCGCCCGTGGCGAACGCATTGGGCTCACCGTCGTAAATCGCCACTTCAGGCATGGTGATGCCAGCGCGTTCCGACAGACGCTGCACCACGCTGACCAGCCAAGCTTCGTCTGGGTTGCTCGGTTGGTGGATGACGTGCGCGCCGGTACTCCACTTGGCCATGGGCTTGCTCATCAAGAGCGAAATGATGGCGCCACCAAAACCCATGATGAGCGAGAAGCCCAGCAGGCTAGACAAGTTCAAGCCATTGGCGGTGAGGTAGCGGTTGACGCCCAGCAAACTGGCGACGACCCCCAGCACCACCATGACAGCGAGGTTGGTGAGGACGAACAGAAGAATGCGTTTCATGGTTTCCTTTTCAGCGGGTAGTACAAAAGTACGTTGTCGTGAATGGTAGGGGCGAATTCTTGTAATTCAATGCAAGTGCTTTTAAACCCCACACAAAAGCTAGGTAAAGCTGTGCACGGTTTGGCGCTTCATATCGCTGGCGCTTTGCGTACCTTGGGGTCTAATTTACGCGTGGGGCGAAACACCTTTGTGTCGTCGTAATAAGCCCGCTCGGCATTGGCTGCACACCAGCCAGGTACGCCCAGCACAGGCAGTGGCTCATAGGGTTTGGAGGCGAGTTTGGCGGGCTGTAGGTCTTGCACCAGCCACGCGTCGAGTGCGGCTTCGTCGTGTGGATTGATGCGGCTATCCACGCGGTACACATGACCCGTGATCGACTTGTAGGGCGTGACCAATTTTTCAAGCAAAGCATGGCCAAATAGCACCAGGTGAACGTGTCGCCATTGGTCGCGCAAGTCCATAAAAAGCTTGCGCCAATTACGCGCTTGCAGCGTCACCCACACCTCATCTGGCGCATGCATGAGAACGGCATTTTCATCAAACAGCGTCAGCGCATCACGTACGGACCCGCGTGTGGCGCGTATGCCTTGGGCTTCAATCTCTGCGGCTTGTAGCTGGTTCAAGTGGCGCTTGGCCCGTGGGAAACGGTGCCAGCACAGGCCGTTGAAGAAGTCATGTAGGCCGTCGCGGGTAGGGACTTGCTGTGTTTTGAAGATGAAGTCTTCGTAGGCTCGGTCTTCGGGAAGGGCTGACTGGGGGACGAACGTCACTTCTTTGGCTTGTTCGTTTGATGTGCCCACTGTTCGCTCGACTGGGTTTGCTTTGGCCTCGCCAAACGCAAGGCCAGCACTGGTCGTGTTCACGCTCGCTGCGCTCGCAATATCACCCGATCCAGCGCTGGCCTTGCGCTTGGCTGCGTATGTGTTTACGTTAAGGGCCTCGGCAACGCTTTGCCGTTGCAGCGCTTGCTGCGCAGTAGGTTCACCCAGTTCGCGCCACGGGGCGAACCACGGCTGCGACCAATCGATCTCGGCTAAGACAGCGCCTGCAAAGCCTTCGTTGTTAGAACTTAAACCACGCGCCAAGGCAAGGCCTCGCCAGAGCGCAAGGGCTTCAACTCAGCCTCGCCAAACGCAAAGCTTTCGGGTGGGGTCCAATTTTCTTTTCGCAGCGTCAGCGTGCCCGTGTTGCGTGGCAGGCCGTAGAAGTCGGCGCCGTAAAAACTGGCGAAGCCTTCGAGCTTGTCGAGCGCACCTGCATTGTCAAACGCTTCGGCATACATAGGCATGGCCGCATGTGCGGTGTAGCAACCAGCGCAGCCTGTGGCGTGTTCTTTGAGCTGTGCGGGGTGCGGCGCGCTGTCGGTGCCCAAAAAAAATTTAGGCGAACCACTGGTCGCAGCCTTGACCAAAGCTTGGCGGTGGGTCTCACGCTTCAAGACAGGCAAGCAGTAGTAATGCGGGCGAATGCCACCGGTGAAGATGGCATTGCGGTTGTAGAGCAAGTGGTGCGCGGTGATGGTGGCAGCGGTGTATTTGTCGCTGTCGGCCACGTAGTGCGCCGCTTCGGCTGTGGTGATGTGCTCGAACACAATTTTGAGTTCGGGAAAATCACGACGCAGCGGGATGAGCTGGGTGTCGATGAACACCGCTTCGCGGTCAAACAAGTCAATGTCAGCGCTGGTCACTTCCCCATGCACCAACAACAACATGCCCGCCTTTTGCATCGCTTCGAGGGTTTGGTAGGTCTTGCGCAGGTCGGTCACACCCGCATCGCTGTTGGTGGTGGCACCTGCGGGATAGAGCTTGGCAGCAACCACGCCTGCGTCTTTGGCGCGGGCGATTTCGTCAGCGGGCAAGTTGTCGGTGAGGTAGAGCGTCATCAAGGGCTCGAAGCTCACGCCTTTGGGAGCGGCAGCCAAGATGCGTTGTTTGTACTCAAGCGCTTGCACCGCTGTGGTGACGGGAGGCTTGAGGTTGGGCATGATGATGGCGCGGCCAAATTCGGCGGCGGTGTGGGGCACCACGGTATGGAGTGCAGCGCCATCGCGCACGTGCAGGTGCCAGTCGTCGGGTTTGGTGATGGTGAGTTCTTGCGTCATGCTTGGATTGTCGCTTTTTTGTTTCTGGGCTCGCGGTGGGCAGAGGGCTTGGGCTGGTTCCTCATAAGGCGTACCACAAATCGTCACCAGCCCAAGCCCTCTACCCACAGACTGCGACGTGTCGAAGTTGGATGAGGGCTGTGGGTACGCCAACTCTGCAACAGCCAAGAACGTTGATGCTCACCTAGGGAACATCTGCATAACCTTCTTGTAAACCCTGACAGCGTGAACGCCATAGACTGCGTTGAATACACATGAAACAAACCAGCCTATCGATCAGCGGCTTTGAGCTGCAAAGTAAACGCACACGTCGACGAGAGTTT
>NZ_JAVKLW010000059.1:0-13008 GCF_031538885.1 Limnohabitans sp. | reverse complement strand
TCTGGTACCCAACGGGGATGATGTGGACGCTGATGTGGCCTTGCTTCATGGGGATGCCGATATGTGCTTGGCGACTCAGGCACAACTGGCGCGTCAGCAAGGGCCCTTGGTCAAGCTCATCAGCATGACGGCTGGCGACACGCCTATTGCGCTTGCCAGTTTGCTGAGCGAACAAAGCCTAAGCATCAACACCGCTGCAGCGGGGGGAAATGCCAGCTTGATGACGATCGAGATCTAGCGTTGATGGCGAGCGCATCTTTTGTGGAGCAGACGATATGTGGTGGTGAAAATCCACCCTGTCATGGTGATGCAGGAAGATCGCTCATGCCTTGGTGACGCAACAAGGCATCGAGTTGGGGCTCACGGCCACGGAAGGCTTTGAACGACGCCATCGCAGGGCGGCTGCCGCCGACTTCCAGAATGGTTTCTCGGTAACGGCGACCGGTGTCAATGTTGGGCTCGCCCTCTGCACCTGCGGTTTCTTCAAACGCGGCATAAGCATCGGCACTCAGTACCTCGGCCCACTTGTAGCTGTAGTAACCCGCGGCATAACCACCTGCAAAGATATGGCTGAAAGTGTGCAAGCTGCGACCCCATGCGGGGCTTTGCAGCACAGCGACTTCGGCACGCACATCGCGCAGCACTTGCATGAAGTCTTGGGCTTTTTCTCCATCAGCATGCAGCAGCATGTCCACGAGCGAGAACTCGATTTGGCGCAGCGTTTGCAAACCGCTTTGGAAGTTTTTGGCGGCCAGCATTTTGTCGAACAACGCGCGTGGCAGGGGCTCGCCGGTGTCGACGTGCGCGGTCATGTGACGCAACACACGCCACTCCCAGCAGAAGTTTTCCATGAACTGGCTGGGCAGCTCTACTGCATCCCACTCCACGCCGCTGATGCCTGACACATCACGCTCGTTCACTTGCGTGAGCATGTGGTGCAAGCCGTGGCCACATTCGTGGAAGAGGGTGATCACGTCGTCGTGGGTGAGCAGCGGTGGCTTGTTGCCCACGCTTTCTGCAAAGTTGCACACGAGGTGCGCCACAGGCGTTTGCAAGGTGTGTGTGTCGGGGCGCAACCAGCGGGCGCGCACATCGTCCATCCAAGCGCCGCCGCGCTTGCCTACGCGTGCGCCAGGGTCCAAGTAGAACTGGCCGACCAGCACCGGCGGCAGCCCGCGTGAGCGGGTTTCGTCGGTGTGACGCTCGATGCGATAGAACTCCACCGCAGGGTGCCACACCGGGGCTTGGTCACGGCGAATGCTCACCTCAAACAGGGTCTCTACGATTTTGAACAAACCCGCCAACACCTTAGGCGCGGTGAAGTACGGTTTGACTTCTTGTTCGCTGAAGGCGTAGCGCGCTTCTTTGAGCTTCTCACCGATGTAGGTCCAATCCCAGGGCTGTGGGTCTTGAATGTGCAGGTGCTCGGCAGCAAAGGCACGCATTTCGGCCACATCTTTTTCCGCATAAGGACGGGCACGTTGGCCGAGGTCACGCAAGAACGCCATCACTTCAGCGGGTGACTGCGCCATCTTGGCTGCCAACGACACCTCCGCGTAGTTGGCGTAGCCCAAGAGCTGCGCTTCTTCTTGACGCAAGGCCAAGATCTCTTTCACCCACGGTGTGTTGTCTTGTTCCGTCTTACCCGCTTGCACTGCTTCGGATTGGTTAGAGGCGCGTGTGGCGTAAGCGCGGTAGAGCTTTTCACGCAAAGCCGAGCTGTGCGCGAACTGCATGATGGGCAAGTAGCACGGCATTTTGAGGTTCAGCTTGTGGTCTGCGACACCGTCTTTGCCTTTCAGGCCATCCTTTTCAGCCGCAGCGCGTGTGGCGTGCAGCACGTCTTCAGGTACGCCGGCCAATTCGTCAGCCGTGACGATGGCAGACCATTGATCGGTGGCATCCAAGACGTTTTCACTGAACTTTTGGCTCACTTCGGCACGCCGCTCTTGAATCGCTGCAAAGCGTTCTTTGGCCTGGTCCACCAGCTCTGCACCAGACAGCACAAAGTTACGCATGGCCAAGGTGTGTGCGTGTTTTTGTTCGGCGTTCAAACTGGCTACATCAATGGCTTTGTACTTGGCATACAAGCGTTCGTTGGCGCCAAGGCGTGTGTAGAACTCGGTCACGCGGGGCAAGGCTGCTGTGTAAGCGGCACGCAGCTCTGGCGTGTCTGCCACCGAGTGCAAATGGCTCACGGCACCCCAAGCGCGGCTGAGTTTTTCGGTCGCGACATCGAGCACAGCAGAAATGGCTTTCCACTCGGCAGGGAAGTCGGTGGCCGTGACTTTCTCTAAGGCCGCATCTGTTGAAGGCAAAAGTTGGTCAAGTGCCGGTGCAATGTGCTGTGGCTGGATGACATCAAAGAGTGGGTGATTTGAGAAATCGAGGAGCGGGTTGGTGTGTGCGGTGTTGGATGTCATGGTCTTGACTCGTTAAGCGTGTGGCTTCTCAGATAAGGCCCGTTGCGCCGATTCCAAGGTGTTGACCAACAACATGGTGATGGTCATCGGCCCTACGCCGCCTGGCACAGGGGTGATGTAGCCGGCCACTTCTTTCACACCATCAAAGTCCACGTCGCCGCAGAGCTTGCCTTCGTCGTTGCGGTTCATGCCCACGTCTAGCACCACCGCGCCGGGCTTGACCATGTCGGCGGTCAACACGTTGCGCTTGCCTACGGCTGCAACGATCACATCGGCTTGCAGGGTAAGTGCTTTGAGATTTTGGGTGCGCGAGTGCGCCACCGTCACGGTGGCATCCTTTTGCAGCAGCATGAGCGCCATGGGCTTACCCACGATGTTGCTGCGGCCAACCACCACGGCGTACTTGCCCTTCAAGTCGTAACCAATGCTCTCCAACATCTTCATGCAGCCATAAGGCGTGCAAGGCCAGAACCCGCTTTTTTCTTGGCCCGGCATGCCCGTCATCAAAGCGCCCGCGCTGGCGATGTGAAAGCCGTCCACATCTTTGGCGGGGCTGATGGCTTCGATCACTTTTTGTGCGTCGATGTGTGCGGGCAAGGGCAGTTGCACCAAGATGCCGTGAATGGATGCGTCGTTGTTCAACGCTTCAACACGGGCCAACAAATCGGCCTCAGTCATGGGGGCTTCGTATTTCTCGAGCACCGAGTGCAAGCCAGCCTCTTCGCAAGCCTTGACCTTGTTGCGCACATACACCTGGCTGGCTGGGTTGTTACCTACCAACACCACGGCCAAGCCGGGCGTCAAGCCTTGTTCTTTGAGTTGGGCTGTGTCGGCAGCCACTTGCGCACGCAGTTGTTTGGAAAGGGCGTTGCCGTCAATGAGTTGGGCTGTCATGGTGTTGTGTATATAGAGGAGAGGTTGAATTAAAACGCCCGTGAAATACGGGCGTTAAAGGGGGCATTGAAGGAGTTACCAACGGCGTCTGTTTAGGCTTTGGCGGCGTTTTGTCCGAGCGCGGTTTTCAGCAAGTCAGCCACGGTGTTGGCGTTGAGCTTTTCCATGATGTTGGCGCGGTGCGCTTCCACGGTTTTGATGCTGATGCCCAAGTCGTCAGCAATTTGCTTGTTCAAGCGGCCAGCCACGATGCGCTCCAGCACTTGGGCTTCGCGGGTGGTGAGTTTGGCCATCAGCGCGTCGCGGCTCGCGGCTTGCTGGTACTCAGTAAACGAAAGTGTGGCTTGACCCAGCATGCGCTCGACCAACGTGACCAGTGCCGTCTCGTCAAAAGGCTTTTGGATGAAGTCCATTGCGCCTTTTTTCATGGTGTCCACCGCCATCGGTACGTCACCGTGGCCTGTGATGAAGACGATGGGCAGGGGCGATTTACGCTCCACCAAACGGTCTTGCAAATCCAAGCCTGTCATGCCACCCATGCGGATGTCCACGATCAAGCAAGCGACTTCGCGCTGGTCGTAGCGACTGAGAAAGGTTTCGGCTGAATCAAAGCAACGAACGCGGTAGTCCTTGCCGTCTAGCAACCATTGCAGTGAATCGCGAACAGCCTCGTCATCATCGACAACGTAGACCGTACCTTTTTTAGGAATCAAGCTCATCAAAAAACTCCAACCTTATCGGACCGGTATCCAGAAGGAAAAACGGCAGCCCGTGATATCTTTACCATTGTAGAGGTTCTCGGCTTTCATCCGGCCTTGGTGGGATTCGACGATAGAACGGCATAAATTCAAGCCAATGCCCATGCCTTCAGACTTGGTAGAGAAGAAGGCTTCGAACAAGCGCTGCATGACTTCTGGTGGCAAACCTCGGCCAGTGTCGGTGACCGAAAACTCAACCACGGCTTGACCTTCTTCGTTGCGGGGCACGACCTTGAGTTCAACCTCGCGTTGGGTCAAGGGGCGTTGGGCGAGGTCAATCGACTCTGCGGCGTTGCGCAGCAAATTCACCAACACCTGTTCAATCAAGATCGGGTCGACGTGGATGGATGGCAGGCGAGCGGCAAGCACTTGGTTCAAACGAATCTGGCGTCGGCGCATTTCAATGCCTGCTAGCTCCACGGCTTCGCTCACCATCGCAGCCACATCGGAGGGGGTTCGATTGGGCTCACTGCGTTTCACAAAAGAGCGAATCCGTTGAATGATTTGACCCGCACGTTGGGCTTGGTGTGCGGTTTTTTCAAGAGCTTTGAGTAGGTCTTCTTCGCTCAGATTGTTGGTTTTGATGCGCGAGATCATGCCGCTGCAATAGTTGTTGATGGCGGTCAAGGGTTGGTTCAGCTCATGGGCCACGCTGGAGGCCATTTCACCCATGGTGATGAGGCGACTGGCGGATTGCGCGCGTTCGGCTTGCATCTGCGCCTGTTCTTCGGCTTGGCGACGTGGGGTGATGTCGGAGGCAATCACCATCTGCGCCAAACGCCCGTCGACCCAGTTGAGGTAGCGTGAGCGCACTTCCAGCCATTTACCCAATTCGGGCAAGAAGATTTCCGCATTCTCGGTTTTAGTTTCGGTGATGCCCTCGGTCGGCAGGCCCATCAATGCATCGTCTTGGTCTTGTCCATCGTCTTGTGCAGCTTCAGAGGCGTTGAGTGCGCGAGGCTGCCCCGCTTGGGTGACCAAACTTAAGTGCCCGTGTGTGGTCGTGTCGAACCACTGGCGATATAACTTGTTGGCAAACAGCAGCTCTTTGCTCCCTAGCGGTGCTACAGACACGGAGGCATCCAAACCTTCGAGCACGGTGGTGAAGCGGTCATGGGCGGCAGAGAGTTGTTCGCGGATGCGGTTGGGCTCGGTGATGTCAGTCATGGACGTCATCCAGCCCGTTTGTTGGCCGCGTGCATCCACCAACGGTGAGACATACAAACGCGCATCAAACACTTCGCCACTTTTACGCTTGACGCGCACTTGAAAGCCGCTGGCGGTGGTGTCGCCTTGCAGTTCTTGGGTCAGCTTTTGCTCCAGCGTGTCACGGTCTTCTTCGGGCCAGTAGGGGAAGGGCGGCACACGACCCACTAATTCTTCCTCGGTCCAGCCCGTCATTTGGCAAAACGCAGCGTTCACATAGGTGATTCGGCCTTTGAGGTCCATGGCACGCATGCCGGTGAGTATCGAGTTCTCCATCGCGCGGCGAAAGTTGGTTTCAGCCACCAAGGCTTGTTGTGCTTGGACGCGACGGCGGGTGTGACGCCACGTACCGATCAACATCCAAGCGGTCATGGCACTGAGTACGGCCACCAACCAAAACACACCATTGCCAATCAAACCCTGTGAGGTGCGGTACGCCTGCGCGTACAGCGACAAGGCATAGCCCACGGGTGTGATGGGTACTTCGTATTCGTTGGTTTGGAACAGCCAAGGCAGTACCTCTGTCACTTTGGGCCGTGCTTTGTTGGCTTGTCCTGCGAGCACGTTGTTGTTCACATCACGCAGCGAGACGGCATAGCGGTTGGCAATTTCATTTGGCACGGCAAAGCGCAGCATGCCGTCCATCGTGTACTCGGCCAGCAACACGCCCTCGAATTTGCCATGCGCGACGATCGGCACATGTAACTGTAGGTGTGTGTAAGGCGCCGCATTGGCCCGTTTTTCGACGATTGGCTGCGAGTAAACAGGCTGCAACAAGTCATGCGCGAGACGATAGGTGCTTAAGGTTTCGGTGTGGGTGACAGTACTGCCTGTGAGAAAGCTCATCGTGGAGTTGTTGCTGGCACTGGCATAAGACGCATGCACACGCTGGCGCGCATCTAGCCACGTCAGGCTGGCTAACTCAGGGCTTTGATTCAACAGCGTTTTGGCTTCACTAGGAAAAGCTTTGCTATCGGTTTCTCGGTTGGCAATGTCACGGGCCATACGCATGATCTGCTCTTGCTTGTCGAGCAAGCGCAAGCGTAGGCGTTGTTGTGCGTACTCCACATCGCGCCGTACCACCTCTTGCTCACGCACGATTTCTTCGTAACGCAAATACCAAAACGCGGTGGTGATGGCTGCCATGAACAACACCACCGCCGCCAACGGTGCGATGAAGGCAAAGCGATCTTGTCGGTTGGGTGTTTGTTTGCGCCACCACTGGCGCCAGTGGGTGATGAGCTGCTTGAGAGGAGAGAGGGGCGATGTTTTGGACATGTGTGCTGAGTTTATGTCTGCGCTGACATCACGTTTTGAAGGGCTCATTTCATTTCACAATAAGAAATCAATGACCGCTATTTGAAATTTTTAAAAATTGTGCGAAACTTCGTACATTCGAGTCAAAACAGTGCAACAAGAGGAGACAAGCATGTCAGCACAACCGAACGATCTGCGCACCGACGTGGACAGCCAAGAAACGCGTGAATGGATGGACGCTTTGTCCGCCGTCATCAATGCAGAAGGGCCCGAACGTGCGCATTTCTTGTTAGAGCAATTGCTCGAGCACGCGCGCGAGAGCAGCATTGACATGCCGTTCTCTGCCAACACGGGTTACGTCAACACCATCGAACCCGACCAAGAAGCACATTGTCCCGGCAACATCGAAATTGAAGAACGCCTGCGCGCCTACATGCGCTGGAACGCGATGGCCATGGTGGTCAAAGCCAACCGTCACAACCCAGAAGACGGTGGCGACCTTGGCGGTCACATCGGTTCATTTGCATCCTTAGCCCACATGTTCGGTGCGGGCTTTAACCACTTCTGGCACGCTGAAAACGAAAACCACGGTGGCGATTGCTTGTACATCCAAGGCCACGTGTCACCCGGCGTTTACGCCCGTGCTTACCTTGAAGGCCGCTTGACCGAAGAGCAGTTGCTCAACTTCCGTCAAGAAGTCGACGGCAAAGGCTTGTCCAGCTACCCACACCCCAAACTCATGCCTGAGTTCTGGCAGTTCCCCACCGTGTCGATGGGCCTTGGCCCATTGATGGCCATCTACCAAGCGCGCTTCTTGAAATACTTGCATGCACGTGGCATTGCCAACACCGAAAACCGCAAGGTGTGGGTGTTCTGTGGCGACGGCGAGATGGACGAAGTTGAATCTTTGGGTGCGATCGGTTTGGCTGCTCGCGAAAAACTCGACAACTTGATCTTCGTGGTCAATTGCAACTTGCAACGTTTGGACGGCCCCGTGCGCGGCAACGGCAAGATCGTGCAAGAACTCGAAGGCGAATTCCGTGGTTCTGGCTGGAACGTCATCAAGCTGTTGTGGGGCAACGAGTGGGACAAGCTCTTAGCCCGCGACAAAGATGGTGCTTTGCGCAAGATCATGATGGACACCTTGGACGGTGACTACCAAGCCTTCAAAGCCAACGACGGCGGTTATGTGCGCAGGCATTTTTTCGGTCGGGATCCACGCACACTGGAGATGGTGTCGCACATGAGTGACGATGAAATCTGGTCCTTGAAGCGTGGTGGCCACGACCCACAAAAGGTGTATGCGGCTTACCACGAGGCCGTCAACCACAAAGACCAACCTACGGTGTTGTTGATCAAGACGGTCAAGGGCTTTGGCATGGGCAAAGCAGGCGAGGGCAAGAACAACGTGCACCAAACCAAGAAGCTCACGGATGAAGATATCAAGTACATGCGTGACCGCTTCAACATCCCAATCCCAGACAGCGAGCTGTCCAAGATTCCGTTCTACAAGCCCGCTGACGACACGCCCGAAATGCGCTACTTGCACGAGCGTCGCCAAGCTTTGGGTGGCTATTTGCCACACCGTCGCACGAAAGCTGAAGAAAGCTTCACCGTGCCCGCGTTGGACATCTTCAAGTCAGTGATGGAGCCCACCGCCGAAGGCCGTGAAATCTCCACCACCCAAGCCTATGTCCGCTTCCTCACGCAGCTGTTGCGTGACCAAGCTTTGGGCCCACGCGTGGTGCCAATTTTGGTGGACGAGGCACGTACTTTTGGTATGGAAGGCTTGTTCCGTCAAATTGGTATTTACAACCCCGCAGGTCAGCAATACACACCGGTCGATAAAGACCAAGTGATGTATTACAAGGAAGACAAAGCCGGTCAAATCTTACAAGAAGGCATCAACGAAGCTGGCGGTATGTCGAGCTGGATTGCAGCTGCCACCAGCTACTCCACCAGCAACCGCATCATGGTGCCGTTCTACGTGTACTACTCGATGTTTGGTTTCCAACGCATTGGCGACTTGGCATGGGCGGCTGGCGACATGCAAGCCCGCGGCTTCTTGTTGGGCGGCACATCGGGCCGTACCACTTTGAACGGCGAAGGCTTGCAGCACGAAGACGGTCACAGCCACATCATGGCCAACACCATTCCTAACTGCGTGTCTTATGACCCCACCTTCGCACACGAAGTCGGCGTCATCTTGCACCACGGTTTGAAGCGCATGGTGGAGAAGCAAGACAACGTCTTCTACTACATCACCTTGTTGAACGAAAACTACGCGATGCCCGGCCTCAAAGCTGGCACCGAAGCGCAAATTATCAAAGGCATGTACTTGCTGCAACAAGGCGAGGGCAAGAAGACGGCCCCCCGCGTGAACTTGTTGGGATCGGGCACGATTTTGCGCGAATCCATCGCTGCACGCGACTTGCTCGCTGCCGATTGGGGCGTCGCTGCCAACGTGTGGAGCTGCCCAAGCTTCAACGAACTCACACGCGACGGCCAAGACGCCGAGCGTTACAACTTGTTGCACCCCACCGACAAGCCCAAAGTGCCATTTGTGACTGCACAGTTGGACCCATACGTCGGCCCCGTGGTCGCCTCGACCGACTACATGAAGGCCTATGCCGAACAGATTCGTCCGTTCATCCCTAAAAACGCGGACGGTTCTGGCCGCACTTACAAAGTGTTGGGCACGGATGGTTTCGGTCGCTCTGACTTCCGCAGCAAACTGCGCGAGCACTTTGAAGTCAACCGCCACTACATCGTGGTCGCCGCCCTCAAAGCCCTCAGCGAAGAAGGCACCGTGCCAGTGGCACAAGTGGTTGAAGCCATCAAAAAGTACGGCATCAAAGTCGACAAGATCAACCCGCTGTACGCCTGATTTACGTATGCGAAAAAGCATTCGTTATTTGTTGGCTGGTTTGCTCACAGCTTTGTTGTTGACAGCAAATGCGCAAACACCATCTGCCGCCAATGGGAAGTTGATCACCGTCAATAGCCGTGAAGGTGTGAAAATTTCTTATTGGTGGATGTCACATCCACAAGCCACGCAAACCGTGCTTCTCTTTGCGGGAGGTGGCGGTGGCATGGGCTACAAAGATGGGCAACCGCAATCGGAAAATTTCTTGGTTCGCTCTAGGGGCTTGTTTTTTGAGCAAGCATTCAATGTGGCGATTCTCGGTAACCCTTCCGATATGCGAGACATGCCCGCGCCCTATGTTTGGAGAACTTCAAAGCAGCATGCCCACGATGTGTTGGCTGTGATGGATGATTTTTCCAAATCAAGCCAGCAGCCCGTGTGGTTGGTTGGCACATCGGCTGGCACGATCTCGGTTGCAGCTTTGGGGCCGCAGTTACAAGATCGGCTTGCCGGATTGGTTTTGACAGCATCAGTCACAACATACCAGTGGTCAACAGGTATTCCTAAGCTCAACATTGAACCCATTCGTTTGCCTGTGTTGCTGTATCACCACCAAGACGACGCTTGTCAATGGACGCAGGCTAGGGAGTTGCCTTGGATATCAAGAAAATTAATCAACGCTTCGTTAGTTAAAACGATGGTCGTGACTGGTGGGGCGAACCCGACAGGACACCCATGTGAAGCCTTGCATTGGCACGGCTTCATTGGAATGGAACAACAAGCGGTTCAAGATATTTCAGCTTGGATCAATAACCCTCAGCCATAACGATACATATCGTTTATCAGGAGACACAACATGGCATTGGTAGAAGTAAAAGTCCCAGATATCGGGGATTTCGACGAAGTGGCAGTCATTGAGCTGCTGGTCAAAGTGGGCGACACCGTGAAAGCGGAGCAGTCCCTCATCACCGTCGAGTCAGACAAAGCCTCGATGGAAATTCCATCGAGCACAGCGGGCGTGGTCAAAGAACTGCGCGTGAACTTGGGCGACAAGGTCAAAGAAGGCTCCGTGGTGTTGGTGGTGGAAGCCGCTGGTGCTGCAAGCCCTGCGGCGTCAAATGCATCAGTACCGGCTGCCGCGCCTGCGGTAGCTGCTTCTGTAGCCGCTGCTGCACCTGTTGCAGCAGCAGCCCCCGTGGCCGCTGCTGCGCCATCAGCATCAGGCCCCATCGAAATTCATGTACCAGACATTGGCGACTTCAAAGACGTGGCCGTCATCGAAGTGTTTGTGAAGCCTGGCGACAGCATCAAGGTGGAGCAATCGCTCATCACCGTGGAGTCTGACAAAGCGTCGATGGAGATTCCATCCTCACACGCAGGCGTGCTCAAAGAGCTCAAAGTCAAAGTGGGCGACACCGTCAACATTGGTGACTTGCTGGCCATTTTGGAAGGCACGGTGGCTGCCGCTGCTGCCGCTTCTGCTGTTGCAGCCTCTGCGTCAGCAGCTACTGCCGCGCCTGCCGCTGTTGCTGCACCTACTGCTGTTGCCGCAGCAGTTGCTGCCGTGGCAGCACCTGCACACGCACCGGGCGCACCCACCTTGGGCTTGCCACACGCATCACCCTCTGTGCGCAAGTTCGCACGCGAACTCGGTGTGCCGTTGGAAGAGCTCAAAGGCTCTGGCGTTAAGGGCCGCATCACGCAAGACGACGTGCAAACCTTCACCAAGTCCGTCATGTCTGGCGCGACACAAACCAAGGCGCAAACCGCCAAAGGTGGCGCATCTGCCAGTGGCGATGGTGCGGCCTTGGGGCTCATCCCATGGCCGAAGGTAGACTTCGCGAAGTTTGGTCCTGTCGAGCGCAAAGAAATGGGCCGCATCAAGAAGATCAGTGGTGCCAATTTGCTGCGCAACGCCATCATGATTCCCGCCGTCACCAACCATGACGACTGCGACATCACCGACCTCGAAGCCTTCCGTGTCTCGACCAACCTAGAGAACGAAAAGGCGGCCAAGAGTGGAAATAACGCAAGCGTTAAGGTCACCATGCTGGCGTTCTTGATCAAGGCTTGCGTGGCCGCGCTCAAGAAATACCCAGAGTTCAACAGCTCGCTCGACGGCGACGCATTGGTCTACAAAAACTACTGGCACATCGGCTTTGCGGCTGACACGCCCAATGGTTTGATGGTGCCCGTCATCCGCGATTGCGATAAAAAAGGCGTGCTGCAAATCAGCCAAGAAATGTCAGAGCTGGCCAAGAAAGCCCGCGACGGCAAACTCGGCCCCGCAGAAATGACCGGCGCCACCTTCACCATCTCTAGCCTCGGCGGCATTGGTGGCAAGTACTTCACGCCCATCATCAACGCGCCCGAAGTGGCCATCCTCGGTGTGTGCAAGAGCACCATGGAGCCCGTGTGGAACGGCAAAGAGTTTGTGCCACGTTTGATGTTGCCTCTGTCGCTGACGTGGGACCACCGCGTCATCGACGGCGCCGCAGCGGCACGCTTCAATGCGTACCTCGGTCAAATCCTCGGCGATTTCCGTCGCGTCTTGCTCTAAGCCCAAGGAACTGATATGGCAATGATTGATATCCAAGTTCCAGACATCGGCGACTTCGACGAAGTGGCCGTGATCGAGTTGCTGGTCAAAGTCGGCGACGCCGTCAAAGCAGAGCAATCGCTCATCACCGTGGAGTCCGACAAAGCGTCGATGGAAATTCCATCGTCACACGCGGGCGTGGTGAAAGAGTTGAAAGTCAAGCTGGGCGACAAAGTCAAGCAAGGCTCGGTGGTGTTGGTGTTGGACGCAGAGGGTGCGGCTTCTGCACCTACGGCTTCAGCCCCCGCATCGGCTCCAGCTGCTCCTGCACCCGCAGCAGCTTCAGCAGCCCCCGCACCCACAGCCTCATCCTTCGGCGGCTCTACCGACATCGAGTGTGACGTACTCGTGTTGGGCGGTGGCCCCGGCGGTTACTCGGCTGCGTTCCGCGCCGCTGACCTCGGCTTGAACGTGGTCATCGTCGAGCGCTACGCCACCTTGGGCGGCGTGTGTTTGAACGTGGGTTGCATCCCGTCCAAAGCTTTGCTGCACGTGGCAGCCGTAATGGACGAAGTCAGCCACATGGCCGACCTCGGCGTCGACTTTGGCAAACCAGTAGTCAACATCGACAAGCTGCGCGGCCACAAAGAAAAAGTCATTGGCAAACTCACCGGCGGCTTGGCGGCCATGGCCAAGATGCGCAAGGTCACCACCGTGCGCGGCTTGGGCCAATTTGTGGGTGCACATCACCTCGAAGTGTCGGAGACCACCGGCACTGCACAAGAACAAAACGGTAGCAAAAAAGTGATTGCCTTCAAGAAGGCCATCATCGCTGCAGGCTCGCAAGCCGTGCGTTTGCCTTTCATGCCTAACGACCCACGCGTGGTCGACAGCACGGGTGCTTTGGAACTCAAAGAAGTGCCTAAGCGCATGCTCATCTTGGGCGGCGGCATCATCGGCCTAGAGATGGGCACTGTTTACAGCACGCTGGGCGCACGCCTAGACGTGGTGGAAATGATGGACGGCCTCATGCAAGGCGCTGACCGCGACTTGGTCAAGGTCTGG
>NZ_JAVKLW010000058.1:0-2168 GCF_031538885.1 Limnohabitans sp. | reverse complement strand
GCTGAGGTGCTTGTACATTGGGCAACTTCGACTTGGCGGTTAAAGCGGCCATGATGCTCTCGCATCCTCAGCCACCTATAACCAGTTCATCTTTGTTGCACTTCGTCCTTGAATCCGCCTTCTTTAGAATCAAATAATGCAAAACTCTAGTAATTCAGAACAGTTGCCCACGGTGTTGGTGGTCGATGATGAGGTTCGTTCGCAAGACGCCATCCGTCGAACCCTGGAAGAAGACTTTGCGGTCCTCACCGCCAGTTCAGCCAGCCAAGCGCGAGCGCTGTTTGAGCAGCAAGCCATCAGTGTGGTGTTGTGCGATCAGCGCATGCCCGATGTCACGGGGGTGCGCTTCTTAAAAGAAGTGCGTGACCGTTGGCCTGACACCGTGCGCATGGTGATCTCGGGGTATACCGACTCGCAAGACATCATCGCAGGCATCAACGAGGCCGGGATTTACCAATACATTTTGAAGCCGTGGTCGCCCGACCACTTGTTGTTGTCGGTGCGCAATGCGGTGGAAGCACAGCATTTGCAAAAGCAAACCAGTCGTTTGAATTTGGAGTTGCGCACCAGCACCACCGTTTTGCGCGAGCGCACGCAGACACAGTTGGCACAAGCCCGCCAAACATTTGGCTTTGACCGCTTGGTGCGTGCCCCCGATAGCCCGCTGGATGTGGTGTGCGTCATGGCGCAACGTGTCGCGCGCTATGACTTGCCCGTGCTGGTGCTCGGCGAATCAGGGACTGGCAAAGAACTGTTGGCACGGGCCATGCACTTTGCCTCGCCGCGCATGACGGGCCCCTTCGTGGTTGAGAACTGTGCGGCCATCCCGGATACCTTGATCGAGTCGGAATTGTTTGGTCACAAGCGCGGCTCATTCACGGGGGCTTATGAAGATCACTTGGGTTTGTTTCAACGTGCCAATGGCGGCACGGTGTTCTTGGACGAAATTGGCGAAACGTCCCCCGCCTTCCAGGTCAAGCTCTTGCGTGTGTTGCAAGAGGGTGAGGTCAGGCCCGTGGGCGCTGCGCGTCCCATCCCCGTGGATGTGCGTGTGATCGCAGCCACGCACCGTCAGCTGGAGCAACGGGTGCAAGAAGGGTTGTTCCGTGAGGACTTGTATTACCGCATCTCCGGCGTGACCTTGACCATGCCACCATTGCGCGAACGGATAGCTGACATCGCACCAATTGCGCAACAACTGGCACAAGATGTGGCTATTGAGTTGGGTTTACCGGCCCGCAGCGTCCCTGACGATGTGCTGGCGTGTTTGATGGCCTACGCATGGCCAGGCAATATCCGGGAACTCCGCAATGAAATGGCCCGCGCTTTGGCCTTGAGCCAGGATGCAGAGTGGTCAGTGGCCGATTTTTCGCATCGCGTCTTGCAAGGGCGTGGTGTCGGTGTCGGCCCCGAGTTAATGGCCTCTGTGCCCAAGACAGGCACCTTGAGCGAACGCTTGGATGTGATTGAGGCCATGCTCTTGCGCGAAACCTTGCTGCGCCACCGCTTCAACAAAACCCGTGCGGCCCAAGAGCTGGGTTTGTCCCGCGTCGGCTTGCGCGGCAAGATGCAGCGCTTTGGCCTGGAGGGCGGCGCTTGAACGTCTTGTGGCTTCAGTCGGGGGGATGTGGGGGTTGCAGCATGTCGTTGCTGTGTGCGGACACGACCGACTTTCATGGGCATTTGCGTGATGCGGGCATCCACATCTTGTGGCATCCCTCGTTGTCATTGGCCAGTGGCGAAGAATTTTTAAACCTGCTCGATCAAGTACTCAACGGTCAAGTACGCATGGATGTGTTGTGCATCGAAGGTGCGTTGCTACGCGGCCCGCAAGGCACAGGGCGTTTCCACATGCTCGCAGGCACACAGTTGCCCATGAAAGATTGGGTGCAACGCCTGGCTCAACACGCCGACCATGTGGTGGCGGTGGGCAGTTGTGCCGCTTGGGGCGGCATCACCGCAGGCGGCAGCAACCCCACCGAGGCCTGTGGCTTGCAGTACGAGGACGAAACCGTGGGTGGTTTGCTCGGTGCCAATTTCCGTTCTGGCAGTGGTTTGCCTGTCATCAACATCGCAGGCTGCCCCACGCATCCGAGTTGGGTGATCGACACGCTCATGGCCTTGGCCGCTGGCACGTTTCAGGCAGATGACCTCGACCCCTTGAACCG
>NZ_JAVKLW010000057.1:0-8939 GCF_031538885.1 Limnohabitans sp. | reverse complement strand
GTAAGCTTTCGCTTCACCACCAAACTTGGCCGACAAAATCGTGGTGATCGCCGCTGTCAGCGTTGTCTTGCCGTGGTCAACGTGACCAATCGTGCCCACATTCACGTGCGGCTTGGTACGTTCAAATTTTCCTTTTGCCATCTTTCGACTCCAAAAAAAATAGGTCAATCACAAAAAAAATCTGGTGCCCTTGGCGGGAATCGGACCCGCGACCTCTCCCTTACCAAGGGAGTGCTCTACCACTGAGCCACAAGGGCAAATCATTGACTGCCAATCAATCCATCAAAAACCACAGGTGGAGCGGGAGACGGGAATCGAACCCGCGTCATTAGCTTGGAAGGCTAGGGTTCTACCATTGAACTACTCCCGCATCAGATCAGAAAAGATCATCACAGTTGCAGGCCTACCGGCACTCCTACTTGTTGGTTTTCGCTGGTGGAGGGGACTGGATTCGAACCAGTGTAGGCGTAAGCCAACAGATTTACAGTCTGCCCCCTTTAGCCACTCGGGCACCCCTCCAGCGAATCGCAAACTATAGCAGAGTTTTAGGGTAATCGCGAGTCTTGGGATCTAAGTGGCTTACAAAGCCCACGTCATCGGCTGGTTTTTGTCAGCCAACCAAATTTGGGCTTGCGAGAAGTGCCCGCACCCAATGAACGGCAGGGGCGGGCGCAAGGCAGACAAAGGTGAAGGGTGGTTGGCTTTGAGTACCAAAGCCTGACGTTTGCCCCCCCCCCCAGAGCGCGACCCCACAAAACCCGAAGCCGAACAGTGGGTTTCCCGCTCAATCACCCCAGCCTTCGCTTGAGCGTGCCCACCCCAGAGCATGTAGACGCACACAGGCGCAGTGCGCGCCACCTCGACCAACAAGGCATCGGTCAACGGCTCCCAGCCGCGTTTGGCATGGCTGGCTGGCCGGCCATCCTCCACCGTCAAGCTGGTGTTGAGCAGCAGCACGCCACGCTTGGCCCACGCTTCGAGCGAACCGTTGCCAGACATGGGCTGACCGAGGTCACGCTGCAACTCTTTGAAGATGTTGCGCAGCGAAGGCGGAATCTTCACGCCGGACGCCACCGAGAACGACAAGCCCTGCGCTTGGTGCGGCCCGTGATACGGGTCTTGCCCGAGGATGACCACCTTCACCTGCGACAAGGGCGTGAGTTGCAAGGCCCACAAGGGATGTTTGGGATAGACCACGGCCCCCGCCGCCAAGCGCAATTGCATAAATGTGGCCAGCGACACGCCTTGCTCACTGCGCCAAAACGCATCCAACACGGGCTGCCAATCCGACTGAACAGCCCAGTCGTGTGGAGCCCACGCCGTCAAGCGCGGTTTTGCCGTCTGCACATCAGCGCCACGAAACAAATCGCCTGTCATACGCGTCAGCCTCAGGCGGCAAACAACTCAGCCAAGGCCACGCCGGGGTCAGGCGTACGCATGAAAGCCTCGCCCACCAAGAAGGCATGCACATTCGCATCGCGCATTTTCTGCACATCGCTGCGCTGCAAAATGCCACTCTCCGTCACCAGCAAACGATCGGCAGGCACGTCTTTGAGCATGTCAATCGTGGTATCGAGCGATACCTCAAACGTGCGCAAGTTGCGGTTGTTGATGCCCACCAACGGCGTTTTGAGCTTGAGCGCGCGCTGCAACTCCGCCGCATCATGGACCTCCACCAACACGGCCATATCAAGGCTGCGAGCCACAGCTTCCATCTCGGCCATTTGTGCATCGGTCAAGCACGCGGCGATGAGCAAAATACAGTCTGCCCCCATCACCCGCGCCTCGTACACCTGATACGGATTAATCATGAAATCTTTGCGCAGCACAGGCAAATCACAAGAGGCGCGCGCTTGCTTGAGATAGTCCACCTGGCCTTGAAAAAAATCTTTGTCGGTCAACACCGACAAGCAAGCGGCACCGTGCTCTGCATAGCTTTGCGCGATATCGGCAGGAATGAAGTCTTCGCGAATCACGCCTTTGGACGGACTGGCTTTTTTGATCTCCGCAATCACCGCAGACAAGCCCGCCGCCATCTTGGCGCGCAAGGCACCCACGAAGTCACGCGTCAGCACGCGGCTCTCGGCATCGGCACGCATGGCCGCCAATGATTTGCGCTGGAGCGCGGCTTGCACCTCTTGGTGTTTGACGGCCACGATTTGGTTCAAGATGTCACTCATGCTTGGCTTTCTGGTCACCTTCGGGTGACACGTTGCGACCGCCTTCAGGCGACGACTGATTTTTTAAAACATTCACAAATAGGCGGTGCATCACCACACCGACCAACACAAAGCCCACCGACAAGCCCATGGCAATCCAAGCTTCTGGGTTGTGCCACATCGCTCAGGCTTTGGCGGATAAGGCGTGTGCGGCTGTGACCAACTGATCCAGCTTGGCCTTGGCAGCCCCTGTGGCCAACACCTCGCGCGCAAGCGCGATGCCAGCCTCCATACTGTCCGCCACATTGGCGGCATACAAAGCCACGCCCGCGTTCAACACCACGATGTCGCGTGCTGGGCCTGCTTGGTTATCCAACACACCCAGCAACATGGCACGCGACTGTTCGGGCGTTTCCACACGCAACGTGCGGTTGCTGCTCATGGCGAAGCCAAAGTCTTCGGGGTGAATTTCGTATTCACGCACACTTCCCTCTTTCAGCTCCCCTACCAAGGTAGAAGCGCCCAAGGAGACCTCGTCCAAACCATCGCGGCCATAGACCACCAGGGCATGGTCGGCACCCAAGCGCTCGAGGGCACGCACCTGGATGCCGACCAAGTCGGGATGAAACACACCCATCAAAATATTGGGCGCGCTGGCAGGGTTGGTGAGTGGCCCCAAGATATTGAAGATGGTCCGCACACCCAGCTCTTTGCGAACGGGGGCCACATTCTTCATGGCGGGATGATGGTTAGGCGCAAACATAAAACCAATGCCCACCTCGGCAATGCATTGCGCAATGTTCGCGGGCGGCAAATTGATGTTGACGCCCAAGCTCTCCAACACATCAGCGCTGCCGCTCTTGCTGCTCACACTGCGTCCGCCATGCTTGCTGACTTTGCCACCGGCAGCAGCAACCACAAACATCGAACAGGTAGAGATGTTGAACGTGTGCGAACCGTCACCACCTGTGCCCACAATATCCACCATGTGCGTTCGATCAGGCACATTCACCTTGGTCGAAAACTCGCGCATCACTTGCGCAGCAGCGGTGATTTCGCCGATGGTTTCTTTTTTCACACGCAAGGCCGTGATGAACGCAGACATCATGACGGGCGGCATCTCCCCCGACATGATGAGACGCATGATGTGCAACATCTCGTCATGAAAAATCTCACGATGTTCAATGACGCGTTGCAGCGCTTCTTGGGGTGTGATTGCATGCATGGTGGTTGTCATCGCCAGCCTTTACAAAAAGTTTTTCAGCATGGCATAGCCATGATCCGTGAGGATGGATTCAGGGTGAAACTGAACGCCCTGAATATCCAGTTCTGTGTGACGCACGCCCATGATCTCGCCGTCATCGGTCCACGCCGTGACCTTAAGGCTCGACGGACAAGACGCACGTTCAATCGCCAACGAGTGGTAGCGGTTGACCGTGAGCTTCTCGGGCAAGCCACCAAACACGCCCTCTTGCGTGGTGGTGATGACGCTGGTTTTGCCGTGCATCAACGTTTGAGCACGAACGATCTTGCCGCCAAGCGCCGCACCAATGCTTTGATGGCCCAAGCACACACCCAGAATGGGTAACTTGCCTGCAAAGTGCTGAATCGCTGCCACCGAAATACCCGCCTCGGCAGGTGAACAAGGGCCGGGCGAGATCACCAAGCGATCCGGCTTGCGCGCGGCAATGCCTTCGAGCGTGATTTCGTCGTTGCGAAACACCTCGACCTCTGCCCCCAACTCACCAAAATATTGAACGATGTTGAAGGTGAAGCTGTCGTAGTTATCCACCATCAGAAGTTTGATCTTGCTCATTCCAAGCCCTCCTCAACCAACTCGCTAGCACGCAACAAGGCGCGCGCTTTGTGCTCTGTCTCGCGCCATTCCAACTCAGGCACCGAGTCGGCCACCACGCCTGCGGCAGCTTGCACATAGAGCGTGTCGTTCTTGATGATGCCAGTACGAATGGCAATCGCCACATCCATGTCACCCGCAAAACTCAAGTAGCCACAGGCGCCGCCGTACAGGCCACGCTTAGTAGGTTCGAGCTGGTCAATCAACTCCATCGCATGCACCTTGGGCGCCCCCGTCAGCGTGCCTGCGGGGAATGTGGCCTTGAGCACATCCATGCTGGTCAGCGGTTGGCCATCGGCACCGTCGAGCAACAAGCCCTCCACATTGCTCACGATGTGCATCACGTGGCTGTAACGCTCCACCACAAAAGCCTCAGTCACTTTGACGCTGCCTGTTTTGGCAATGCGGCCAATGTCGTTGCGTGCGAGGTCAATCAACATCACATGCTCAGCGCGCTCTTTGGGGTCGTTGATGAGATCCACCTCAGCGGCCTTGTCCGCCTCAGGCGTCGCGCCGCGCGGGCGGGTACCAGCCAAAGGACGGATGGTGACTTTTTGACCTTCAGGCGTGGACTCCTGGCGCACCAAAATCTCGGGCGATGCGCCCACCACATAGGCATCGCCGAGGTTGTAGTAATACATGTAGGGGCTGGGGTTCAACGAGCGCAGCGCACGGTACAACGACAGCGGGCTGGCGGTGAACTTCTTGTGGATGCGTTGACCCACTTGCACCTGCATGAAGTCGCCCGCCGCGATCAAGTCCTTGGCGCGCAACACAGCGGCCAAGTAATCGTCTTTGGCAAAGCTGCGTTCGGCTGGGTGACTGGCACACGGCGCAATCGATGGTGCTTGGGCAGGGGCTTTCAAGCGTTGCTTCAACTCGGCCAAACGTGCCTGCGCTTGTAGGTAGGCATCAGGCGTCGCGGGGTCTACGTACACGATGAGTGAGAGCTTGCCCGAGAGGTTGTCAATCACTGCCAGTTCTTCGGTTTGCAGCAGCAAGATGTCGGGCATGCCTAAATCATCGGGTGGGCACGCGTGGGCCAATTTCTTTTCAATATGACGCACTGTGTCGTAGCCAAAATAACCCGCCAAGCCACCACAAAAACGCGGCAAGCCTTGACGCAGTGCCACCTTGAAACGCTTTTGGTAAGCGGCCACAAAGTCCAGCGGGTTGCCCGCATGGGTTTCAACCACCACACCATCAGTCACCACCTCGGTCTTGGCCTCTGCGCCAAAACCACTGGCACGCAACAGCGTGCGTGCGGGCAAACCAATAAAGCTGTAACGCCCAAAGCGCTCACCGCCCACCACCGACTCCAGCAAAAAGCTGCGCTCGCCGTTGTGTTGCACATGCGCGAGCTTGAGATAAAGCGACAGCGGGGTTTCTAAATCGGCAAAGGCCTCGACTACCAACGGGATGCGGTTGTAGCCCTCTTGGGCCAGTTGTTTGAATTCGGTTTCAGTCATGGTGAGCCTCCACAGCTCGGCCCCATCAGCTTTGGGGTGTTCATTCGGACAAGTGCTGAGCAGCTCAGTGGTGCTTCAGCGCGGGCACGGCATCAGTGAACCTGAACGTGCTTTGAGACAAGCGCAAACCCTGGCGTACGCCAGGGCCAAGCTCCCCGGTCATGACAACCTGTGACTGTGCTACGGTGAATGAACATGGGGTTCAGTTTAGCAAAGGCTCAGGCCTTGCTGGCAAACGCGAGCTGAATGTGGGTCAACGCATCGACATGCCCGTCGGCGTCCACCACATCCACGGGCTCGCCGTGGTTATAGCCATAGCGCACCAACACCACAGGACAACCGGCGGAGCGGGCGGCTTGGGCGTCGTTCTTCGAGTCGCCTACCATCAAGGTGTGCGCGGGCCGTGTGCCCAAGGCTTCACAGGTTTTGAGCAGCGGCAATGGGTCTGGCTTCTTGCGTTCAAAACTGTCACCACCAAACACGTGGCTGAAAAACTGGTCAAGCCCTTTGGCCTGCAACAAAGGCTTGGCAAACGACAAGGGCTTATTGGTCAAGCATGCCAGTTGCACACCGGCATCACGCCACTGTTGCAGTGCCTCGGTCACACCGTCATACACCGCAGCAAACTCACCATTAATGGCAAGATAGTGATGTTGGTAACGCAACCATGCCGCTTCATATAGGTTGTCAGCACCACGCGCCTCGCAAACATTGGCAAGGCCTTTGACTTCGGGCAAGACCAACTGATGCGCCAGCACGGAGCGAATCAAATGCTCAGAACCTTTACCCAGCGTGCGTTCGACCAACGAACGGGTGACCGGCGGCAAGTCCAAATCGGCCAATGTGCGGTTGAGGGACGCCTCGAAATCGCCCAAGGTGTCCACCATCGTTCCATCGAGATCAACAATGGCTGCTTTCAATTGACGAAACATCAAACCAACGCCACGCGCATTTGGTCGATCACCGTTTTGTAGTCAGGCTTGCCAAAAATCGCGCTGCCCGCCACAAAGGTGTCGGCCCCTGCATCGGCCACTTGGCGGATGTTGTCGGGCTTGATGCCGCCGTCGACTTCGAGGCGGATATCTTTGCCACTGCGCTCAATCCACTGGCGCGCCAACTCGACCTTGCGCAGTGCCGAGTCAATGAAGCTTTGCCCGCCAAAGCCGGGGTTGACGCTCATGATGAGGATGAGGTCAATCTCGTCAATCGTCCACTCCAACACATCCAGCGGCTCGGCGGGGTTGAAGACCAACCCCGCTTTCACACCTTGGCTCTTGATGGCTTGGATGCTGCGATGCACATGGGCACTGGCATCGGGATGAAAACTGATGTAGTCCGCCCCCGCTTGAGCAAACGAAGCAGCCAAGGTGTCCACCGGGGAAATCATCAAGTGCACGTCAATCGGCACCGCCACGCCCGCAGGCGTTTTGGCGTAGGGCTTCAAGGCTTGGCAAATCATGGGGCCAAACGTGAGGTTAGGCACGTAGTGGTTGTCCATCACGTCAAAGTGAATCCAGTCAGCGCCAGCGGCAATGACGTTTTTCACCTCGTCACCCAGATGGGCGAAGTCGGCAGACAAGATGGAAGGAGCGATGTTGAATGGAAGGCGTGTGCTGGTCATGGGGTGATTATTTCACCCTCGGCACAGCATGTCTGGGCTTAGGCCAAAATTACCCCATGCCACGCTACAAATTCCAAGTCGAAGTTTTTCCGCGATACCTGTCTGAGCAGTCTGACCCAAACGGCGGTTTGTATGTGTTTGCCTACACCATCACCATCCGCAATGTCGGGGATGTGGCGGCGCAACTCATCTCGCGCACATGGAATGTGAACGACGCGAATGGCACACACGAGAAGATCAAAGGCCTTGGCATAGTGGGCCACCAGCCCTTCCTCAAACCGGGCGAACAGTTTGAGTACACCAGTGGCACACGCCTGCGCACACCCACCGGCACCATGCATGGCAGCTACTTCTGCGTAGCCGAAGACGGCGAAAAATTTGACGTAGACATTCCCATGTTTGTGCTCGACGCACTCAGCGACGAGCCGGGCAAACGCCATCTGCACTGAGACTGCACATGGGCGAATTCGACCTGATTGAGCGCTACTTCAAGCGCCCCACACACAAAGCCGCACTCGGCGTGGGTGACGACTGCGCGCTGCTCAACACCACCCCCGGCATGCAAATGGCGGTATCGAGCGACATGTTGGTAGAAGGCCGTCACTTCCTCAGCACGGTCGACCCTGCACGACTCGGCCACAAAGCCTTGGCGGTGAACCTGAGCGATTTGGCGGCGGTGGGCGCCGAGCCCTTGGCCTTCACCCTCGCCCTTGCCCTGCCGCGCGTGGACGAGGCATGGCTGGCAGGTTTTTCCAGCGGCTTGCTGCGCTTGGCCGATGCCCACGGCTGCGAGCTGGTGGGCGGCGACACCACCCAAGGCCCGCTGAACATCTGCATCACCGTGTTTGGCGAAGTGCCCCCAGGCGACGCGCTGCTGCGCCAAAACGCGCAAGTGGGCGATGACATTTACATCAGCGGCACGGTGGGTGATGCGCGCTTGGCGCTCGAAGTGTTTCGCGGCACACAGTCTTTGTCGGGCGAAGCCTTCGAGCAAATCCGTTTACGCATGGAACAACCGACACCCCGCGTAGCGCTGGGTACCGCACTGCGTGCCGTGGCCAATGCAGCGATTGATGCGAGCGATGGCCTGCTGGGTGACCTAGGCCACATCCTCAAACGCTCAGGCGTGGGCGCGCAGGTGGACACCACTTGGCTGCAAGCCGCTGGTAGCTTTGGCGATGCACATTTGCCCGCAGGCATCACCCCCGTGCTGGCCGAGTTGCCATGGAACAAACGCTTAGAGTTCGCCCTCTCAGGTGGTGACGACTACGAACTGTGCTTCACCGCACCTGTGAACCAACGCGAGCTGGTGCATGCTGCCGCGTGGGAAACCCATACACCCGTCACACGCATTGGCCGCATCACGCAAGCGCAAGGCTTGGTCGTGCTGGACCCGCAGGGGCAGCCCATCACGCGACGCTTTGCGTCGTTTGACCACTTCGCTTAAACCCCAGTTGATGCTGAGGCCACGCGGCGTTGCTTCTGCGTCAAGCCGCCATAACCCCAGTCCGTGGCAGGCAGCTCTTGCACACTGATGTAGGGAACATCTGCATAACCTTCTTGTAAACCCTGACAGCGTGAACGCCATAGACTGCGTTGAATACACATGAAACAAACCAGCCTATCGATCAGCGGCTTTGAGCTGCAAAGTAAACGCACACGTCGACGAGAGGTTCTCAACGACTTGGATCGCGTCATCCCTTGGCCAGTTCTGCTGGCTTTGATCCAGCCACACGCCCCTGCGGGCAAGACAGGCCGCCCACCGTTTGCAGTGGAGACGATGCTGCGCATCCATTTGTTGCAACAGTTCTTTGGCCTGAGCGACCCAGCGGCAG
>NZ_JAVKLW010000056.1:0-1670 GCF_031538885.1 Limnohabitans sp. | reverse complement strand
ACCGTGACGGATGAGGAATTGACTATGATTGAAAACCGATTGAATCACCGCCCCAGAAAGCGACTAGGATTCAAGACACCTCACGAGGTATTCCATGCCTCGTTAAAGCGTGTTGCACTTCGTCCTTGAATCCGCCAAGTTCAACTTCATTTTTTTATTGCTCATTTTTTATTCCTTGTTTGGGTCGTCCGACCACATCAGGCACTCAGGCCCTCGGACTCTTTAGAAGCGCAGGGGCTCGGACGCTCATATGATTGGTTAGGCGATCATCCATTCGGATCAGGGCAGCCGCAAACCGTCCGGTGAATTGGGGCAACGCCAACTCCACCAAGGAGAAGGCCACCAGAAAGTCGTGCCCGCAGTCGCCGCAGCGGGCGCGAGCAAAGCCGTGGGCAAAGATGCCACACTCCAAGTACTTCTCGAAGGCTTTACGCACATAGGGCTTGGGGCTGTGGTGGTCGCCCTGCCCGCCCGACTTGCCCGCGCTGACCAGGTCAAGCCAGGTCTCGTAGTGCTCGGCGACTGTTTGGTAGAGCAGCGTGCGCTCTGGGTGACGCGGGTTGTAGAGCTTGGGTTTGGATGTAGTCGGCATGAATACTGCGCAAATACACAGTATTCTCTGACGCTTGTTCGAGTGCGCAAAGCACAAAGCCCGATCCGTTACCAGATCGGGCTTTGTGAGATTGGCCTGAAAACGCTTACTTCTTGCCAAGCGGCAAGTCCGTGCAGCTGCCGTGCGCCACCTCTGCCGCCATGCCGATGCTTTCGCCCAGCGTGGGGTGGGGGTGGATGGTTTTACCGATGTCCACTGCGTCTGCGCCCATCTCGATGGCCAAGGCAATCTCGCCAATCATGTCGCCCGCATGCGTGCCCACCATGCCGCCGCCCAAAATCTTGCCGTGGCCCCCATTCGCATGCACCTCGGGTGAATCGTCAAACAGCAGTTTGGTCACGCCTTCGTCGCGGCCGTTGGCAATGGCGCGGCCCGACGCGGTCCAAGGGAACAAACCCTTTTTCACCTTGATGCCTTGGGCTTTGGCTTGGTCTTCGGTCAAGCCCACCCAGGCCACTTCAGGGTCGGTGTAGGCCACGCTGGGGATGACGCGTGCGTTGAACGCAGCGGCTGCCAGCTCTTTGTTGCCTTGCAGTTCGCCCGCAATCACTTCGGCTGCCACGTGAGCTTCGTGCACCGCCTTGTGCGCCAACATGGGCTGGCCCACGATGTCGCCAATGGCGAAGATGTGAGGCACGTTGGTGCGCATTTGAATGTCGACGTTGATGAAGCCGCGATCGGTCACAGACACGCCTGCTTTTTCCGCGGCAAGTTTTTTGCCGTTGGGCGTGCGGCCCACGGCTTGCAACACGAGGTCGTACACCTGCGGTGCGGGGGCTACAACGCTTGCGTTGCTTCCGTTCGCGCCCTCTTCCATCGGTGCAAACGTGACTTCAATGCCTTCGGGCAAGGCACGTGCGGACACGGTCTTGGTCTTGAGCATGATGTTGTCAAAGCGCTTGGCGTTCATCTTTTGCCAGACCTTGACCAAGTCGCGGTCAGCGCCTTGCATGAGGCCGTCCATCATTTCCACCACGTCTAGGCGTGCGCCCAGCGTGCTGTAAACAGTGCCCATCTCTAGGCCGATGATGCCGCCGCCCAAGATGAGCATGCGCTT
>NZ_JAVKLW010000055.1:0-33315 GCF_031538885.1 Limnohabitans sp. | reverse complement strand
TTTGGTATCGTTCTTCTCGGCTGAGGTGCTTGTACATTGGGCAACTTCGACTTGGCGGTTAAAGCGGCCATGATGCTCTCGCATCCTCAGCCACCTATAACCAGTTCATCTTTGTTGCACTTCGTCCTTGAATCCGCCAACCACGGCTTGGCACCTAAATCGGCCGCAGACTTTGCCTTTTTGTTGCACGGTTTTCACTTCCTTAAAGACGAGGGCGTGATGGCCATCATCTTGCCGCACGGTGTATTGTTCCGTGGTGGTGCTGAAGAGCGCATTCGTACCAAGCTGCTCAAAGACGGGCACATCGACACCGTCATTGGCTTGCCGTCGAACCTGTTTTATTCCACCGGCATTCCGGTGTGTATCTTGGTGCTTAAGAAGTGCAAGAAGCCAGACGATGTGTTGTTCATCAACGCAGCGGATCACTTTGAAAAAGGCAAGCGCCAGAACCAACTGAGCGAAGCGCACATTGCCAAGATCATCAAGACCTACCAGTTCCGTGAGGAAGAGGCGCGTTATTCACGCCGCGTAGACATGGCCGAGATTGAGAAGAACGATTTCAACCTCAACATCTCACGTTACATCAGCACAGCGGTGGCAGACGTGGAAATTGACTTGACTGCCACACACCAGCAACTCGTAAGCATTGAAGTGGACATCAAGACCGCCAAAGACAAACACAATGCCTTTTTGAAAGAACTGGGTTTACCTTTGTTGCCTTAATGGGTTGGCGCTTGAGCTTTCTACAATCGCTGCATGTATTCATCCCCCCCCGCATCCCCCTTGCTCCAAGGCCTCAACAACGAGCAAGCGGCGGCGGTCACGCTGCCGCACACGCACGCCCTCATCTTGGCGGGTGCAGGGTCTGGTAAGACGCGGGTGTTGACCACGCGCATTGCGTGGCTCATGCAAACTGGGCAGGTGTCGCCGGGCGGCTTGCTGGCGGTGACGTTTACTAACAAGGCGGCCAAAGAAATGCTCACGCGTTTGTCGGCCATGCTGCCTGTCAACGTGCGCGGCATGTGGGTGGGTACTTTCCACGGGCTGTGCAACCGTTTTTTGCGTGCGCACTGGAAGCTGGCGAACTTGCCGCAGTCGTTTCAAATTTTGGACACGCAAGACCAACTCAGTGCCATCAAACGTTTAAGCAAACAGTTTCAGGTGGATGACGAGCGCTACCCACCCAAGCAAACCATGCGCTTCATTGCCTCATGCAAAGAGGACGGCCTGCGCCCCCACGACGTGGTTGTGCGTGACCCCGATGACCGCAAACGTGTGGAGCTGTACGAGCTGTATGAAGCCCAATGCCAGCGCGAAGGCGTGGTGGATTTTGGTGAACTCATGCTGCGCTCGTATGAGCTGCTGCGCGACAACGATGCGCTGCGCGAGCATTACCGCCGCCGCTTTCAGCACATCTTGGTGGATGAGTTTCAAGACACCAACAAGCTGCAATACGCGTGGCTCAAACAGTTAGCAGGGCCTGTCGATGCTGGAGGAGGAGCTATCTTGGCCGTGGGCGACGATGACCAAAGTATTTACGCTTTCCGTGGCGCACGCGTGGGCAATATGGCCGACTTTGTGCGCGAGTACAACGTGACGCATCAAATCAAGCTCGAGCAAAACTACCGCAGCTTCAGCAATATTTTGGACAGTGCGAACGAGCTGATCAGTCACAACAAAGGCCGCTTGGGTAAAAACCTGCACACCGCCCAAGGCGCGGGCGAGCCCGTGCGCGTGTACGAGTCGCCTACCGATTTGGCCGAAGCGCAATGGATGGTGGAAGAGATGAAGCAGTTGTTGCGCGATGGCCAAAATGGCGATGGTGCCAATGGCGTCCAACACCGCAGCGAAATTGCGGTGCTCTACCGCAGCAACGCCCAAAGCCGCGTGATCGAAACCGCGCTGTTCAACGCCGCTATGCCCTACCGCGTGTACGGTGGTTTGCGCTTCTTCGAGCGCGCCGAAATCAAACACGCCTTGGCCTATTTGCGTTTGCTAGAGAACCCACGTGACGACACCAGCTTCATGCGCGTGGTCAACTTCCCGCCGCGTGGCATTGGCGCACGCAGCATCGAGCAGTTGCAAGACGCCGCGCGCGCCATGGGCTGCGCCATGAGCGATGCCGTCACCGCAGTGGCAGGCAAAGCAGGGGCCAACCTCAGTGCCTTTGTGGCCAAGATCGATGTGTTGCGCGAGCAAACGCAGGGCCAAAACCTGCGCCAAATCGTTAAGCTGTTGCTCGACCATTCAGGTTTGATCACGCATTACCAAAGCGAGCGCGAAGGCCAAGACCGCATTGAAAACTTGCAGGAATTGGTCAACGCCGCTGAGAGCTTTGTCACCCAAGAAGGCTTTGGTCGCGATGCCGTGGCCTTACCCATTGATGAACATGGCCAGCCTGTGGCTGCGGGCACCAACGCAATTTTTGGCACCTCAGCAGAGGCCGCAACCGACACGCTGGCAGAAGGCAACGCGCTCACACGCCAAGCTACTCCCCTCACCCTGATCAACGCCGACACGGGCGAAACCTTGTCGCCTTTGGCCGCTTTTCTCACACATGCGGCCTTGGAGTCGGGTGACAACCAAGCGCAAGCGGGGCAAGACGCGATTCAGCTGATGACGGTGCATGCCTCCAAAGGTTTGGAGTTTGATGGTGTGTTCATCACGGGCATGGAGGAGGGCTTGTTCCCCCACGAAAATTCGATGAACGACTTTGATGGCCTCGAAGAAGAGCGTCGCCTCATGTACGTGGCCATCACGCGGGCGCGTCGGCGTTTGTATTTGAGCCATTCGCAAACCCGCATGTTGCACGGCCAAACGCGTTATAACCTCAAGAGCCGTTTCTTTGATGAACTGCCAGAGCACGCGCTCAAGTGGATCACGCCCGCACGTTCTGCCTTTGCCGACGCCATGCCAACGCGTCGCGATGCATGGCAAAACCCTGCGTGGCAAAACAACGCTTGGGGAGGCGGTGCAGCCACAGCCGTTGCACCCAAGCCCGTGCCGCAACGTGCAGCGCCAGTGACCAGCGGCCCTAACGCATGGGTGCGCAGCGGTGTGCAGGTGTTCCACACCAAGTTTGGTGAGGGCACGGTGGTCAGCATTGAGGGTGTGGGCGACGATGCCCGTGCGCAGGTGAACTTCCCGCGCCACGGCACCAAGTGGCTGGCCCTGAGTGTGGCCAAGTTGACCCAAGTGTGAGCAAGCTGCGGTGTGATGCCCGCCAGCGCGACTTGACACACATGGCGTTTGACGAGCTTTACGCGTAAATCGTGTCGGACGTGAAACAGTCTTTGAAGCTGTAATACGTTGAGCAAAAAAACATCGCAGCCAACATCAGCATGGCCGGCAGCAAGGCCATGGCCGCAAAGTCTGCGTCGTCTATCAAGCTGGCGATCAGAGTGATGCCCAAGGTGGTGCCTAAGAAAATCAGCGACCACAGCAGCCCAAACACCAAGAAGGCGCGCCAGTTACTCAGGCAAGCCACGGTGCTGAAGAACAAGCTTTTCACCACAGGCACGCCATGCCAATGCGTGAGTGCAGGGGCATGCCAAAACACCATCGACAAAGGCATGTACAACAGCAGCGACAGCCACATGGCGTTTTGAAACTCAGGCTTTGTCAAGGTGTCCATGTCAAGCGAGCCGCCCACCAAATACAACTTGGCAAAGTCACCGCCGTCCACCAGCGCCGACAAACCCATCACACCGACGAAGCCGCAGGCATACAACACGCCCAGCACCAACATATGGCGCTTGCCCTCGGAGCCATTGCGAAACCCAACCGCCAAGACCACCGGCATAGGAAACTTGCCCAGATCGACCTCACGCGTGGCCGCCATCAAGCCCAGCGATGCGGCGGGTAGCAACATCAGCGCCAAAAAGCCACCCAGCACAGGCACGATCGAGAGGATGGACATGCTGGCCATGAACATGAAGAACAAGCCCGTCAGTGCCAGGGGCCGCTTCCAGAAAGCGCGAATGCCTTGGCGCACCCAGAGCGAACCAGTTTTTGCGGGGACAACGTGGAGTTTCATAGCTCAGAGTGTGACAGGGTGTGCCACACGCTGGCGCAGCACGCGCTCAAAGTGCGTCGGGTCGTGGGGTTGCAACATGCTGGCTTCGCGCGGCAAGTGGAAGTCCCACAAGCGCGAAGTCCAAAAGCGCAAGGCACCAGCACGCAGCAGGGGGTTGAGTAGCTGGCGTTCAGCCGGTGTGAACGGGCGCACCGCTTGGTAGGCGGCCACAAAGGCTTGGGCTTTTGCGGCATCGTGCGCGCCATCGACATGGGTAATACACCAGTCGTTCAAACACACGGCCACATCAAACAGCCACGTGTCCACGCCGGCAAAGTAGAAGTCGAAGAAGCCTGTCAGCTCAGGCGCCTCAAGCGTGCCATCAAACATCACGTTGTCGCGGAATAAATCGGCGTGAATCGGGCCACGGGGCATGGCGGTATAGGCCGAGGATGCAGCGATGTGGTTTTGGTAGGCCAACTCAGTTTGAATCAGCGTGGCTTGCGTTTGGTCCAAATGCGGCAGCACCACGGGCACGGTCTCGTTCCACCAAGACAGTCCACGCAGGTTGGACTGTTGGCGGTTGTAGTTGCGGCCAGCGATGTGCATGCGGGCCAGCATGTCACCCACGGCGGCGCAGTGGGCGGGGCTGGGGTTGAGCTCGCTTTTGCCCCGCAGCCGGTTGACCACGGCAGCAGGTTTGCCCTCGACGGTCAGCAAAATGTCCCCAGTTTGATTGGACACAGGGTCTGGCACAGGAATACCGCCTTGCGCCAAGTGCTTCATCAGGTACAGATAAAACGGCAGTTGCTCGTGCGTGAGGCGCTCAAACAGCGTCAGTACGTAGGGGCCTGTGCTGCTGGTGAGAAAGTAGTTGGTGTTCTCAATGCCGCCTTGGATGCCTTTGAGTTCGACCAACTCGCCGAGTTGGAGTTGGGTGAGCAGTTCTTGCGCGGAGGACTCTGAGACTTCGGTGAAAACTGCCATGACTGCCAAGGTATTAAAAGTTGGCGCTCATTGTAGTTGTCGAGTCTGTTGCTTTTTGCTGGGCTCGCTTGGGGGCTGAGGGATGAGCGGGTTCCTCATGCTGGGGTATCAGAAATCGTTACCCGCTCACCCCTCAACCCCCAAGACTACGGCCTGCTGGTTTGTGGCTCTGCTGTCACGATTGCCACATCGCTTCATGGTCGCAGCTTTAGTTCGCGCTAAGCATGGCAATGTGCCAACGGCACGAGCCATGCTGCAGGCGTGCCAAAACCTGTGTCGCAGACTGGGCGTGGCGGGTGGGCGTCGCCATGATTTCTGGTACTCCAGCATGAAGCAGCGACGCCCACCAGCCGCGTCCAGCGAGCTCAGCAACAAAAAACACACAAGGCACAATCTACAGTCATGAGTGAATCCAAAACATTGCTGCTGGTCGACGGCTCCAGCTACCTTTACCGCGCCTTTCATGCCATGCCCGACCTTCGCGCCGTGCCAGGCGACCCGACGAGTGCCGCCACAGGGGCCATTCGCGGCATGATCAACATGATGCAAGCCCTGCGCAAAGAAGTGCCCACCCAGTTGGCCGCTTGCGTGTTTGACGCCAAAGGCCCCACCTTCCGTGAAGAGATGTACCCCGCCTACAAGGCGCACCGCTCCCCCATGCCCGACGACTTGCGCGCACAAATCGAACCCATCCATGCCATGGTGCGCATGCTGGGCTGGACCGTGCTCGATGTGCCGGGCGTGGAGGCCGACGATGTGATTGCCACCTTGGCCGTGACCGCCGCCAAACAGGGCGTGACCGTGGTGGTGTCGAGTGGCGACAAAGATTTGAGTCAGTTGGTCAACGAACACATCACCATCATGGACACCATGAACGGCAAAAAACGCGATGTGGCTGGCGTGACTGCTGAGTTTGGCGTGCCGCCGCATTTGATGGTCGATTACCAAACTTTGGTGGGCGACACGGTCGACAACGTGCCCGGCGTGCAAAAAGTCGGCCCCAAGACCGCTGCCAAGTGGCTGATGGAATATGGCTCGCTCGACAACTTGATGCAAAACGCCAGTGCCATCAAAGGCGTGGCCGGCGAGAACTTGCGCCAAGCCGTGGATTGGCTGCCCATGGGCCGCCAGCTCGTGACCATGAAAACCGATTGCGATTTGTCGGCTTATGTGCCGGGTTTGCCTGCACTCGATGCGCTGCACTTGGCCGAGCCCGACAAAGCTGGGCTCAAAACGTTTTATGAAACCTATGGCTTCAAAGGCTTGGCGCGTGCCATCGGCGAAGGCGGTGAGCTTGCATCAGGCGCAGGTGGTTCAGGCAGCAGCGCTGGCACTGCGGCCAAACCCAAGTTTGAGCCCAACCCTAGCTTGTTTGACGAACCCGAACCCACCACGTCTCAAGTGACCCATAAGGCATACGACTGCGTGCTGACGTGGGAAGCGTTGGATGCATGGCTGGCCAAACTGCAAGCCGCAGAGTTGGTGGCGTTTGACACTGAAACCACCTCGCTCGACGCCATGCGCGCCGAGATTGTGGGCCTGAGTTTTTCAGTCACACCCGGCGAAGCCTGCTACATCCCGCTGGCGCACAGCTATGGCGATGCACCCACGCAGTTGCCTATCCACGAGGTGTTAGCCAAACTCAAACCTTGGTTTGAAAACCCTGCCATCACCAAGCTAGGCCAACACATCAAATACGACCGCCACGTCATGGCCAATCACGGCATTGAGGTGAAGGGCTACGCCCACGACACCCTACTGCAAAGCTATGTGCTGGAAGTGCACAAGCCTCACGGCCTAGCCAGTTTGGCCGAGCGCCATGTGGGCCGCAAAGGTCTGAGCTATGAAGACTTGTGCGGCAAAGGCGCACACCAAATTCCGTTCTCGCAAGTGGACGTGGCGCGTGCCACCGAATACTCGTGCGAAGACTCCGACATGACGCTGGACGTGCACCAAGTGCTGTGGCCGCGTTTGCAAGCCGACGACAAGCTGCACTTCATCTACGACCTAGAAATTCAAAGCAGCGAAGCGCTGTACCGCATCGAGCGCAATGGTGTGTTGATTGACGCGCCCACACTCGCCGCACAAAGCCATGCGCTGGGCCAACGCATCGTACAGCTAGAAACCGAAGCGTATGACATTGCAGGCCAGCCGTTTAACTTGGCCAGCCCTAAGCAACTGGGCGAAATCTTCTTTGACAAACTGGGCTTGCCCGTTATCAAAAAAACCGCCACCGGCGCACGCAGCACCGACGAAGAAGTGTTGGAGAAGTTGGCCGAGGACTACCCATTGCCTGCCAAGATTTTGGAACACCGCAGTTTGAGCAAACTCAAAGGTACTTACACCGACAAACTCGCGCAAATGGCTGTACCACGCACAGGCCGCGTGCACACGCACTATGCGCAAGCGGTGGCGGTGACGGGCCGCTTGTCAAGCAACGACCCCAACTTGCAGAACATCCCAATCCGCACAGCCGAAGGCCGCAAAGTGCGCGAAGCATTTGTGGCTCCTGCGGGCTGCGTGATAGCCAGTGCTGACTACAGCCAGATTGAGCTGCGCATCATGGCGCACATCAGTGGTGACGAGGCCTTGGTCAAAGCTTTTCATGAAGGCTTGGACGTACACCGCGCCACCGCGTCAGAAGTGTTTGGCGTGGCCGTGAGCGAGGTGAGCAATGAACAGCGCCGCTACGCCAAGGTGATTAACTTTGGCCTCATCTACGGCATGAGCGCCTTCGGTTTAGCCAAGGCCTTGGGCATCGACAACACCGCTGCGAAAAATTACATCACCCGTTATTTCGAGCGATTCGCAGGCGTCAAGCGCTACATGGACGACACGCGCGAGCAAGCCAAAGCCCAAGGCTATGTCGAAACCGTGTTTGGCCGCCGCTTGTACTTGCCAGAAATCAACAGCCCCAACGGCCCACGCCGTGCAGGCGCAGAACGCGCCGCCATTAACGCGCCCATGCAAGGCACAGCCGCTGACCTCATCAAGATGAGCATGGTGGCCGTTCAGCAAGCCATTGACCAACAACAACGCACCACCAAAGTCATCATGCAAGTGCATGACGAACTGGTGTTTGAAGTGCCCGAGTCAGAGGTGGCATGGGTGCGTACCGAAGTGCCGCGCCTGATGGCCGAAGTGGCGCAACTCAAAGTGCCGTTGTTGGCGGAGGTGGGGGTGGGGTTGAATTGGGATGAGGCGCATTGAAACGATGTTGAAAACTAGATCATGCTCACCCTCGATCAACTCCTAGGCTTTCTCCTAGCCGCTAGCCTCATCACCATGTCCCCTGGCCCCGACAACTTGCTGGTGCTCAGTCTGGGCATGTCGCGTGGCCGCAAGCAGGGCATGGCGTTTGGCTTGGGGTGTGCGTTGGGGTGTTTAAGCCACACGTTGTTGGCGGTGGTGGGGGTGAGTTCGTTGTTGGTGGCGTCGCCCGTGGCGTTTGCGGCTTTACGCATTGGCGGTGGGGCTTATTTGTTTTGGTTGGGTGTGCAAGCTTTGCGCAACCTGGGTGGTGCGATGGTGCCGACCGATGCGCCCGATCAATCTGCCCTACAGCTTTTGTGGCGCGGTGTGTTGGCCAATGCCATCAACCCCAAAGTGATGTTGTTTTTCTTGGCCTTCTTGCCGCAGTTTGTGGCGCCGCAGCGCGGCGATGTGGTGCTGCAGCTGGCCACGTTGGGCTTGGTGTTTACCGCGCAGGCCTTGGTGTTGTTTGGCGTGTTGGGTTATTTCGCGGGCACGGTGGGGCAGTGGTTTGCACGCTGGCCACGCGTGGGTTTGTGGTTTGACCGCTTGGCAGGTGTGATTTTTTGCGCACTGGGTGTGCGCCTGATGTTCATCAATTAGTCAGTGCGCAGCTTGAGGTAAATTTTTTGCAGCAAACGCGCCAGTGTTTTGCGCTCTGCTGCACTCAGGTGTGCCGTGCCTTGCAAATCGGCAGCGCTGGCCGCCTTTTCAGCTTTTTTCATCAAAGCTTTGCCGCTGTCGCTCAGCAGCAGACCCACCGCACGTCGGTCCGTGGGGTGCGGTTGGCGTTCAATCAAGCCGCGCTTGTCCAGCTCACGCAGCAGCACCACCATATTGGGGGGCAACACATTGAGTTGCTGACACAGTTGACGCGAGGTCACGCCAGGCCAGTGGCCGATCACCGACAACACCGAAAAGTCCACGGTGCGCAACTCGAACGAGCCCACACCGCGCAAGAAATTCGACACCAAGGTGTGCGCAGCACGGCTGGCGTTGTAGCCCAGCAAGGTTTCCAAATAGTCAGTGCCTCCCGTTTCGTTCGAAACGTCTGCCTCTACAGCACTGGTTTTAGGGGCGGTGGACACTTGGCGTGCGGCGGTACTCATGGATGGGGCGAAGAATTTGGAAGCTGACCTCGGATCAATGCCCGAGTTGTGTCCGAATGATGCCAGAGCGCATCACAAACTCCGGCAACACCCAAGCCCGTAATGCTTGGGCGGGGGCTTGCCAGCGCGGTGTGTCGCTGCCTTGGGCGGCTTCAATGCGTGTCCATGCCCATGCCCACAAGGCGAGGCTGGCCAAGCGCAAGTAGTCGCCGGCAATCCAACTCAGTTGCACTTGCCCATCGTTGCGTTGTGCCGTGTCCAAACAAATTTGTGTGGTGGCCATGAGTTCATCGAAGAGCGACAACACCTGTGCCTCATGCGGTTGAGACGTCGACAAGTGTTGGCGCAGCGTCGCCAGCATGGCCGACAAAGCAGCACCGCCATCGATCACCACTTTGCGCATCAGCAAGTCGATGGCCTGAATCTCATTGGTACCTTCGTAAATCATGGCAATGCGGGCATCGCGCACGTTTTGCTCAATGCCCCATTCGCGCACATAGCCGTGGCCCCCCAACACTTGCAAGCATTCGCTCGCACCGTGAAAACCTTGCTCGGTGCAAGCGGCTTTGAGGATGGGGGTGATGAGGGCACACCAGCGTTGCGCTGCATCGCGCTGTGCGGCATCGGGGTGGTGCTTGGCTTCGTCCAAGGCCAAGCCTGTTTCGTAGGCCAACACACGCGCACCGTCAATCCACGCGCGTTGCGTGTCCAAAATGCGACGCATGGCGGGGTGTTCAATGATGAGATCGGCTGCGCCTGCGCCTGCGCCTCGCGGCGCGTCCTTGGGACGTGGGGCGCGCATTTGACGGCGGTCGTGGGAATAAGCCTCGGCTTTTTGCCACGCGGCATCGAGCAAGCCTACGCCTTGCAAGGCCACATGCAAACGGGCGGCGTTCATCATTACAAACATGGCGTTGAGGCCTCGACCTGCTTCGCCGACCAACCATGCGCGTGTTTCGTCAAAGCGCATCACGCAGGTGGGGCTGGCGTGGATGCCCATTTTTTCTTCGATGCGTTCGCAGTACACGGCGCTGCGAACCCATGATTCTTTTTCACCGTCGGGGTAAAACTTCGGTACCAAGAACAACGACAAACCTTTCGGGCCAGCGGGCGCATCGGGCAAGCGGGCCAACACCAAATGCACGATGTTGTCGCTCAGGTCGTGCTCGCCGCCGCTGATGAAAATTTTGGTGCCTGAAATCAAATACGCGCCATCGGCTTGTGGCACTGCTTTGGTAGAGGCGAGCCCCAAGTCACTGCCCGCATGCGGTTCGGTCAAGCACATGGTGGTGAGCCATTCGCCAGTGCCGACTTTGCTGAGATATTGCGTTTTCAGCGCATCACTGGCGTGGTGCTTGATGCATTCATAGGCCCCGTGCAACAAGCCGGGTGCCATGGTCCAACCGTGGTTGGCGGCGGAGAGCCATTCGTACAACACGCTGTCCAACACGGCAGGTAGGCCTTGGCCGCCATCTTGCGTTGCTGTGGACAAAGAGGCCCAGCCGGATTGCCAAAACGATTGATAGGCATCACGAAAACCAGATGGCATGGTGACTGCGCCATCGCGCCACTGCGCCCCTACTTCGTCACCCACGCGGTTGAGCGGGGCGATTTGCTCGGCGATGAATTTGCTGGCTTCATCCAAGATTTGGTCGATCAACGCTGCATCGACTTCCCGGTAAGGGCGCAGTGCGGCAATGCGTTCGGGCGCGTGCAAGACCTGACCCAAAATGAATTGAACATCTGGCAGGCTTGGCTGGTAGTGATTCATGGTGCTTCTTCAGTCTTGACGTGCAGCGCCGAGGTAGGTGTCGATCACCCGACCGTCTTGGGCCAGCTCTGCAGCGCGGCCATGCAGGCTGACTTCGCCCATTTCCAGCACATAGCCGTAGTCGGCCACAGCCAATGCGGCACGGGCGTTTTGCTCAACCAACACAAGGGTCACACCCGTTTGGCGCAGGGTTTCGATGATGGAGAAAATTTCTTTCACGATCAGCGGGGCCAGTCCAAGGCTGGGCTCGTCGAGCATCAACACATCGGGGCGTGACATGAGCGAGCGGCCCACGGCCAACATTTGGCGTTCACCGCCCGAGAGCGTGCCCGCCAGTTGGGTGCGGCGTTCTTTCAGGCGTGGAAAGAGGTCGTACACATCGTCCATGCGCGTGCGCCATTGCCGATTACCGAGGCGCATTTGGCGAAAACCACCGAGTTCGAGGTTGTCTTGCACGGTCATGGTGCCAAACAACTCACGCTTTTCTGGCACCAAGGCGATGCCCCGCATCACACGGTCTTCGAGGGTCAAGCCGCTGATGTCTTCGCCGTGGTACAGCAGTTGCCCACGCGTAGGCAGCAGCCCCATCAAGGTGTTGAGCAGGGTGGTTTTGCCTGCGCCGTTGGGGCCAATGACGGTGATCACTTGGCCCGCATCGGCCTGCAAGTTCAAGCCATGCAGGACTTCGGCTTTGCCGTAGCCTGCATGGAGGTTTCGGATGTCGAGAAGGGGCGATGTCATGGCCAGTCCTTAGTGTTCGGTGCCCAAGTAGGCGGCACGCACTACAGGGCTTTCTTGAATTTCTTTGGGCGTACCTTCGAGCAGCAAGGTGCCGAACTCCATCACTACCAATTTGTCGCAGACCTGCATCACCAAATCCATGTCATGTTCCACCAACAAGATGCTCACGCCTTCACCTTGCAGCTGGCGCAGCACATCGGCGAGACCTTGTTTTTCTTTGTGACGCAAACCCGCAGCGGGTTCGTCAAGCAGCAACAGGGCCGGATCGGCACACAAAGCGCGAGCAATCTCCATCAAACGTTGTTGGCCCATCGCCAAGTTGCCTGCCAATTCGTGCATGGTGTGGCCAATGCCAACTCGTTCGAGTTGTTGCTGCGCGAGTTTGAACAGGCGTTTTTCTTCGTCGTGGTTAGTCCCCAGCATGCCCGAGAGCACGCCCGTGTGACCTCGGCTGTAGCCACCGATGGCCACGTTTTCTAACACCGTCATGTCGGGAATCATCTTGACGTGCTGGAAGGTGCGCGCCATGCCTTGCCGCAAAATTTCACGCGAAGGCAAGTCACTGATGGTGGTGTCGCGGAATTTCACCGCACCCGAGGTCAGGGACAGCACACCCGTGATGAGGTTGAAGGTGGTGGACTTGCCAGCACCATTGGGGCCAATCAGGCCGACAATTTGACCGGCATGAATTTGGAAGCGGATGTCGTTGACCGCGACCAGGCCTCCAAATTGTTTGCGAATCGCTTGCACGTCGAGCAGCAACTCGCCGCGTTGTGGCTTGCTGCTTTCGGGCAGATGGTTGGCGTTGTCCCAATCGACCACTCGGTCACGCCGAGGTAGGTAGCGAGACACCAAAGACCACAAACCATCTGGCATGTACTTGAGTACGAGCACCAACAACACACCAAACACAATCATTTCATAGCTGCCACTGGTGCCAATGAGTTTGGGCAAAATGACTTGCAAGTAGTCGTCCATGAGCTTGATCAAGCTGGCTCCCACAATGGCCCCCCAGATGTAACCCACGCCACCCACCACAGCCATGAACAAGTATTCAATGCCCATCTTCAAGCCAAAGGCCGAGGGGTTGATGGTGCGCTGAAAGTGCGCCAACAACCAGCCGGCGACAGAGGCCAACATGGCGGCCATGACAAACGCAGTCACTTTGTAACGGAAGGTGTTGATACCCATAGCTTCGGCCATTTGCGTGCCGTTTTTCAATGAACGAATGGCACGGCCAGCGCGCGAGTCAAGCAGTTGAAGCATGCACAGTGCCAACGTCAAGAGGATGAGCCAAGTCAACACAAAGAACGGACGGCCTTGGCCCAAGTCAAACCCAAAGAGCGACAGACTTTGAATGCCTAACAAGCCATCGTATTTACCCAAGGCATCCATATTGCCCATCAGGTAGTACAGCGACAAGCCCCATGCGATGGTGGCCAACGGCAAGTAATGGCCCGACATGCGAAGGGTGATGAGGCCAACAATCAACGCACTTGCAAAGGTCAGCGCCAAGCCCACCCATAAGGTGAACCAAGGCGACCAACCCATGTTCAAGGTGAGCCACGCCGTGCTGTAGGCACCAATGCCCACGAAGGCCGCTTGGCCAAATGAGGTCAAGCCTGATACACCGGTCAGCAACACCAAGCCCATGCACGTTATCGCGTAGAGGCCAATGTAGTTGAGCTGAAAAATCCAAAAATCAGGAATAGGCAACATGGCCACGAACGGCACCAAGGCAAACAGTAATAACCAACGGTGCATATCAAGCCTCCTGCCGAGCCGCCTCAAAGGAGGCTTGGGCCCCCTCGGGGGGCAGTGAATACACGAAGTGATGAACGTGGGGGTGCATGGTCAAGCCTCCTGCCGAGCCGCCTCAAAGGAGGCTTGGGCCCCCTCGGGGGGCAGTGAATACACGAAGTGATGAACGTGGGGGTGCATATCAAGCCTCCTCATCAGAATGACCACTGCGTAGCGAGCGCCACAGCAGCACAGGCAAGATCAACGTGAACACAATCACCTCTTTGAACGCACTGGCCCAAAACGAGCCAAACGATTCAACAATACCGACAAACAGCGCACCGATAAGCGCCCCCGGGTAGCTGGCCAACCCTGCGACCACGGCGGCGACAAAGCCTTTGAGACCAATCAAGAAACCAGAGTCATAAAACACGGTGGTGGTGGGGCCAATCAACAAACCCGACACCGCCCCAATGCCTGCCGCCAGTAAAAACGTGAATTGGCCCGCAGCATGGGTCGAGATGCCCATCAAACGTGCGCCCGTGCGATTGACCGCCGTGGCGCGGAGGGCTTTGCCAAACAAGGTGCGTTCAAAAAACAACCACAACACGGCGATGAGCAACACGGCAATGGTGAAGATGATGACGACTTGGCCCGTGATGTTGAGGGGGCCTACGGCCCAGCTTGAAGTCCAAAAGCTGGGGTTGCGAAAACCTTCCGCGCCAAAGAACAAAAGGCCCAAACCTGTCATGGCGAAATGAACGCCTACCGACACGATCAGCAAAACCAGTGACGTAGCCGACTCTAACGATTGATAGGCAATGCGATAGACCAAGGGCCCAAACGTGGCCACCACCGCAATGCTCAGCAGCGCCTGCACGGGCATTGCAAAATTTTGTGGTGCGGCCCACAGCGTGCCCCACGCGATCAGCAAAGGCGGAACCGCCATGATCAGGGCCGACTTTATGGCTTGCGCCAAGTTGTGCGCATGGCTCCAACGACTCCAGCACTCCATCAAACCAGCAAGCACGGCCAGCAGCATAAGCAGCCACACGGTGCCCGGCACTTGGCCTGCTTGCAGCATGGCCATGGTCAACGCACCATAAGCCACAAACTCGCCCTGTGGGATAAAGATGACGCGTGTGACGGTAAACACCAGCACAGTGGCCAAACCCAGCAGGGCATAGATCGCACCGTTTGTCATACCGTCCAACATCAGAATGCTGGCGATTGAAAAGTCCATGTCGTTTCTCTTTTCTACAAAACGCCCAACAGCTCAACGCTGTTGGGCGTTGGGTTCACGCAAACGTGATTAAGGCGCGACGGTGAATTGACCGTCCACCACTTTCAGCATCACACCGGTATCTGAGGTGTAGCCCCAGTGGTCTTCCTTGGACCAGTTCAAGGTGCCGTGTGCCACCACGGTGCGGCCCATGGTTTCAAAGGCATCACGCAACGCAGTGCGGAATTCGGGTGTGCCGGGCTTGGCCTTTTTCAAAGCCAATGGGATGGCTTTTTCCAACACCACGATCACGTCATGCGCGTGACCCGCAAACTGGTTGTGTGTGCCAGCACCATAGACCTTGTCGTACTTGTCTGCAAAAGCAATCGCGAGCTTTTTAGAGGGGTTGCTATCAGGCAGTTGGTAAGGGGTAATCACAGGGCCGCCCACCACAAACGAACCTTCCACATCTTTGCCACCCACACGCATCAAGTCTTTGGACGCTGCGCCGTGCGTTTGGTAAATTTTGCCCTTGAAGTTGCGCTCCACAATGCCTTTGTGTGGCATCGCTGCACCGCTGCCCGAGGCAACGATGAGCATGGCGTCTGGGTTGGCTGAGACCAGCTTCAACGCTTGCCCCGTCACACTGGTGTCGGTGCGAGCAAAGCGTTCTACGCCCACGATCTTGATGCCGGCTTTTTCAGCCAAGGGGGTGAATGCTTGCAACCACTGCTCGCCATATGCGTCGGTGTAGCCCAAAAAACCGACGGTCTTCACGCCTTGTTTTTGCATGTGGTTGATGATGGCCGTGGCCATCACGCCATTGGATTGCGGCATGCGAAAGGTGTAGGCATCTTTGCCTGCAGGCAAGCCAATGGGGGTGAGCGCGAGCTGAGGTGTTTGGGTTTCCAAGGCCACGTCAGCAATGGCCACGCCGACGGGGGTGGCCACTGAGCCCACGAGCAAATCCACTTTGTCTTCGGTCACGAAACGACGTGCGTTCTTCACGCCGTTGGTGGGGTCGGTTGCATCATCCAACACCGTGACGTTGAGTTTTTCACCGGCAATGCTGGTAGGCCATAGCGCAATTTGGTTTTTGGCCGGAATGCCTAACCCCGATGCAGGGCCTGTCAGTGGCAGGATGACGCCGATGTTGATATCTGCCAAAGCGGCTGAACACGCCACGGTGGCAGCGAGGGTCACGAGGGTCTTCTTGAAGTTCATGGTTGTCTCCTAGTTGTGGTTTAGAAAGTTTGCAGGGAAAAATTACGAGCACAAAGCTTTGATATCTGCTGGCACAGGGATGGCTTTGAGGCGGTCAGGATCGTCGGGGTGCTTGATGCAAAACGCGCGGGTCTCAAAGCCCTCACACAGCACCGTGTCGCCGCGCATCACGACGTGTTTTTGAATCACGACTTTTTCGCGCCATTCATGAATGCTGGTGTGAACTTGAATGCGCTCGCCGTAGGTGGCAGGACGCATGAACTTGGTGTTGATCTCCAGCAAAGGGGTGCCGATGATGCCAGTGGTTTTGACCAACTCGCGCCATGTGGGGACGCCACACTTGACGAAAAAGTTCAAGGACGACGCATCCATCCACTTGCAGTAATTGGGGAAGAACACAATGCCGGCGGGATCGCAATCGCCAAACATGATTTCGACTTCGTAGACAACAGTTTTGCTCATCGCTGCTCTCCGCCGGGCCGCGCCAAGGAGAGTAGGGCCCCCTTGGGGGGCAGTGAGTACACGAAGTGAGGAGCGTGGGAGTTCATGATTTCTCTCTTAACGAGGGGCCAAACGCAGCGCGCCGTCCAAGCGGATGACTTCGCCATTGAGATGGGTGTTGCTCACGATGTGAGCGGCCAATTGCGCAAACTCTGCAGGTTTGCCCAAGCGGGACGGGAAGGGGATGCTGGCCGCCAAGGATTGCTGGACGGATTCGGGCAAGGTGTGCATCAGCGGCGTGGCAAAGAGGCCCGGTGCAATGGTGCATACGCGGATGCCGTGTTGCGCCAAGTCACGCGCCATCGGCAGTGTCATGCCCGCCACGCCTGCTTTAGAGGCGCTGTAGGCTTGTTGGCCCACTTGACCATCAAAGGCCGCGACTGAGGCGGTCCACACCATCACGCCACGTTCACCGTCTTCTAAAGGCGCTAGCTTGGCGGCAGCGACGGCGAACAAGCGCGCCGCGTTGTAGGTGCCGATGAGGTTGATTTGCACGACTTTGGCAAAGTCTTCCAAGGACGCTGCTTGACCGTCTTTACCGACCACGCGCTTGGCGGTGCCAATGCCTGCGATGTGCATCAGGATGCGGGCCGGTCCGTGCGCCACAGCGGCCGTGTCGATGGCGCGTTGCATGCTGTCTGCGTCGCTGACGTTGCATGGGACGGCCACGGCGCAGCCATGTCCAAATTGCTCACCGATGTCGTTGGCCACGCGTTGGGCGTTGTCCATGTGGAGGTCGAGGATGGCGACTTTGGCACCTAAGCGTGCGAGTTCGCGTGCGGTGGCTTCACCGAGGCCGGAGCCTGCGCCTGTGACCAAAGCGGCTTGTCCTTGAATATGCATACGTTGTGTCTCTTGGATTGTGTTGGCTCTAGGGCTTACTTTGTCTTGGGGTTTTTACGAAACGCCTCTGGGTTTTCGATCAGCAGCGCAATGCCTTGACCGCCGCCCACGCAAGCACTGGCAATGCCGTAACGCAGGCCTGAACGCTGGAGTTCACGCGCCAGCGTGATGGTCAGACGCACGCCCGTACACGCCAAGGGGTGACCCAGTGCAATCGCACCACCATTGACGTTGAGCTTGGACAAGTCCAAGCCCAGCTCGCGGCCCACCGCCAAAGTTTGTGCGCCTTGGGCTTCGTTGATTTCGAAACGATCGATGTCAGACAGTTGCAGGCCAGTGCGCGCGAGCAGCAAACGAATGGCTGGCGCAGGCCCAATGCCCATGATCTCGGGCGGTACGCCCACTGCGGCAGCGGCCACCACACGGGCCAACGGCTGTTTGCCGTGGGCTTTGGCGTAGGTGCCTGAAGTGACCACGCAGGCGGCAGCCGCATCGACCAAGGCTGCGCTGTTGCCACCGGTTTGCACACCGCCTTCATACACAGGCTTGAGTTTGGCCAGCACTTCCACGGGCGAGATGCGCGCGTGGGTGTCTGCCCTGACTTCGGTGACCTTGCCTTGCAGTTTGATGCCACGCGCTTTGTAGCCTTCGAGTTCAAATTTTTCGGTGATGACGGGCATGATTTCGCCCGCGTGGAAGCCGGCTTCTTGTGCGGCCACGGCTTTGGCAAACGAGTCCGACGCGAATTGGTCCACCTCTTCGCGGGTGATGTTGTATTTCTTCGCTAAGTTCTCGGCGGTCTGGATCATGTTGATGCCCGCAGCCGGATCTTTCAGGGCTTCCCACATGTAGTCCTTGAAGCCCACCGGCGCGCCCAGCTTGAAGCCGGTGCGGTGGTCAAAGGCGGCAATCGGGTTGCGCGTCATGCTCTCGGTGCCGACCACCAGCGCGGCCTCGCACACGCCCGCTTCGATCTGCTCGCCCGCTTGGCGGAACAATTCAAAGCCCGTACCGCAAATGCGCTGGGCCATGATGGCGGGCACCTCTTGCGGTACACCGGCATACAGGCCAATGTGGCGCGGCAGAAAGAACTGGTCAAAGTCGCCCGGCGCCATGTTGCCAGTGATGACTGAGCCGATCTCGGTGGGGGCGACGCCAGCGCGCTTCAAGGCTTCGCGGGCGGCCTTGATGCCGAGGTCGGTGGGCGAGATGTGGCCGAGTGCGCCACCGTAGTCCACCATGGGTGTGCGTACGCCTTCGTGCATCCAGACATCGGCAAACGCGTTGAAAAATCCTTTGGCAGCCATGTTCGTACTCTCTTTCAATTCAAGCCTGTGGCTTGAGGATGTCGTGCAGCGTGTCGCCATGCAAGGCGGCCACGGTGTCGGCGCGGTGTGTCAGCACCGAGCGTTGGTTGATGGATCCCTTGTCGGTGATCTCGCCTTTGTCGAGGGTGGGCGGCTCGCTCAGCAAGCACAGGCGGGCGATGCGGTTGGCGCTGCCGGTCGCAGTTTGGGCCAAGGCGTTGACGATGTCCTGAAACTTCGCCAGCACGGGGGCGGAGGCCAACACGTCGGACATGGGGGCATCCGCAGCGAGACCGCTGAGCGCACGCACAGCCGGCGTCGCAAAGATCATGGCGCCGACTTCCTTCATGTTCAGCCCTGTCAACACCGCATCTTGGATATAGGGTGCGCCTGCGGCAATGATCTTGCCGCGCAGCGGGCCGACACTCACGAACGTGCCGGTGGCCAGTTTGAAGTCTTCGGCAATGCGACCATCAAATTTGAGGCCGAGGTGGACATCGGTTTCGTCGATCCATTTGACGGCATCGCCTGTTTTGAAGAAACCTTCATCATCAAACGCGTCTTGGGTCTCGGCAGGCGCACGCCAGTAGCCGGGGGTGATGTTGGGGCCACGGTAGCGTACCTCGGTTTTGCCTTGCATGTCCACCAGCTTGAGTTCGAGGCCGGGTGTTGGCACGCCCAAATCACCGGCACGCACATCCGGACTGGTGACGAACAGACCGAAGGGGCCGGACTCGGTCATGCCCAAGCCCGAGGTCATGACGATGCGCTCGCCGATTTCGCGTTCTTCGCTCTCAAACAAGCTATCCCACACCGGTTGGGCGAGGGCCGCACCGGCGTAGAAAAACATCTTCACGCGTGACAAAAAGTTGTGGCGCAAAGCGTCGCCCGTCTTCATGGCATGGGCAATCGCCTCAAACCCTGTCGGCACGTTGAAGTACACCGTGGGTGCGATCTCGCGCAAGTTACGCAGTGTTTCGTGGATCAAGGCGGGCGTGGGTTTGCCGTCGTCGATGTACAGGGTGCCGCCGTGGTAGACGACCATGCCGAAGTTGTGATTGCCACCAAAGGTGTGGTTCCAAGGCAGCCAATCCACCAACACCAAGGGTTGCTCTTGCAGCACAGGCATGGATTGACTCATTTGCTGCTGGTTGGCGCACCACATGCGGTGGGTGTTGATGACAGCCTTGGGCAACTTGGTCGAACCACTGGTGAACAAGAACTTGACGATGGTGTCTGGCCCCGTGGCTGCGCTGGCGCGTTCGACCGCCTCTGTGGCGGGGGTGGCACACAGTTGTGCAAATGGGGTGATGTTGCGATCGGTGAGTGTGCCTTCTTCGAGCACGACTTCGGTGTGTGCATCCACACTCGCCGCGATGGCCTTGGCATAGCGCGCATCTTGTGCGAACACCAAGCCTGGCGTGACGGTGCGCAGCACGTGTTTGAGTTTGTCGAAGTCCACGCTCACCAAGGAGTAGGGCGGTGAGGTGGGCACAAAGGGCACACCTGCGAGCATGCAGCCCAATGCCAACAAGGCGTGTTCCAAGCTGTTTTCGCTGAGAATGACCACGGGGCGTTCGGAACTCAAACCTCGGTCTATCAGGCCTTGGGCGATGTTGCGTGCCGTCGCCCAAGCCTCTTGGTAGCTGATGTGTCGCCAGTCACCCCAATGCCCCGGCGTCTGTTGGACGCGACGGGCCATGAAGCTGCGTTGCGGTGCATGCTCGGCCCAATGACGCAAGCGGTCGCTGAGTCGCTGCGGAAACGCTTGCAAGGCTTGATCGGCCTTGAGGTAGTGCGTGCCACTTGTGCCGTCGCGCAGGCTGACGCGCGTGACGCCAAACTTCAGCGGACGAAATTTGGTCGCGGTGGCACGATGTGATGAAGGGGTGGGCATGTGTGTCTCCTCGTTTGCTCAGTGGCAATTTTTTAGAGGTGTTGGGTTCAGAGTCAGTCTTTGCTGACTTTGGGTGCCTTGCCCTCCAAGAAAGCACGCACACGTGCTTTGGCTTCGGGGGCGGATTGCGCGATGGATGACATCAAGGCTTCGGTCAGGAAACCGTGGTCTGCGGGCTGCTCGGCAATGCGCGGTAGCGCGTGCATGAGTGCGTAGTTGGTCAGTGGGGCATTGGTGGCAATGCGCTGTGCCAATTCAATGGCCTTGCTCAAAGACTGCCCCTCAGGCGTGAGGTATTGGGCGAAGCCGAGACGCTCGCCATCGTGTGCGTTGTAGACCCGGCCTGTGAGCATCATGTCGGTCATGCGTGCCACGCCAATCAGTTTGGGGATACGCACGGAGCCACCGCCACCGACGAAGATGCCACGCGTTCCTTCGGGCAAGGCGTAGAAGGTGCTCTCGTCGGCCACGCGGATGTGCGACGCCGAGGCCAGCTCTAAGCCACCGCCCACCACAGCGCCATGCAATGCCACCACCACAGGCACGCGGCCATATTGGACAGCTTCCAAGGCCACATGCCAACTGCGTGAATGGTGAACGCCTTCGCCTGCGTCGCGTTCCTTGAGCTCTGACAAATCCAAGCCCGCACAAAAGTGTTCGCCCTCACCGTGGATCACGGCAGCGCCGGCTTCTGCGGGTAGGTTTTGAAACACATCGCGCAGCGCTTCAATCAGAGCATCACTCAGCGCATTGCGTTTGCTGGGACGACACAAGCGAACCACAGCGACGGCACCGTGCATCTCTAGCGAGACGCCAATGCTTCGCGCACGTTCGATCACAGGGTGGTGTGTGGTGGTCATATCGATTCCGTTGAGAGCGACGTATAAGGTTATTTTTTATAACTTTATTGTGAGCGTGCTGGCAGACGAAAAATCTTGGGACTTTCCCTTAATGCCATCGCCGCATCATCAAGCCATGAAACACCCAAGCTTTTCTTGGTAACACGCGCTCTGCGCGTCGTCCTGCGCAAGCTAAACCCGAGGTGATGCCCGGCATTCTCAAGGGCAGTGTGGTGTGTTTGTTGGAGTTGGATGCAGCCGTGTGAATGCCACGCGGGTGTGCCGTCAGGCGGTTAAATCCAGTGCAATTTTTCCAAACTGCGTCGCGCTGGACATCACATCCAACGCGTCATGCACTTGGTGCATGGGGAAGACACGGTCAATCACAGGGCGCAACTGGTGTTGTTCGCAAAACGCGAGCAAGTCGTGCAGTTCTTGGCGGTTGCCCAAGGTCGAGCCAAGTATTTGCAGTTGACGGATGAAGATGCGGCGCAAGTCAGCGGGTGGTTGGTCGCCGCTGGTGGCACCACAGGTGACCAAGCGGCCTCCGCGTACGAGGGACTTCATGGCTTCGCCCCAGACGGCTTCGCCCACGTTTTCAATCACCAAGTCCACGCCACGTTTTTGGGTGAAGGCCATGACGCTTTTCACCACATCGTCATGCGGCGTGTGAATCCCCAGCGCGGCCCCCATGTCTTGCGCATGCGTTAATTTGTGCGCGTGTCGCGAGGTGACGATGGCGTGCGCACCGATGGCGTGTGCGATTTGCAAGGCCGCGACCGACACGCCGCCACCAATGCCAAAGATCAACACGGTTTGGCGGGGCTTTAACTGACCTTGGGTGACAACCATGCGCCAAGCGGTGAGGTGGGTCACGGCCAAGGCCGCTGCTTCGAACGGCGAAAGATAGCTGGGCGCGCGCATGACGTTGCGTGCCGGCACGCTGACCCATTCGGACCACGCACCATCGCGATGTTCTCCGAGCAAGGCGATACGGGTACACAGCACATCATCGCCGCGCAGACAAAACTCACATGTGCCACAACTGATCCCTGGATGCAGGAGGACGCCGTCGCCCAGCGCCAACCCACTGTCCGCGTCGCAAGCGGCGACATGGCCGAAGCCTTCAATGCCCATGGTTTGAGGCAGTTGGTGGGTTATGCCTGCACCGCTATTGCGCATGTACAGATCGACTTGGTTGAGCGTGCTGGCGTGCATGTGAATCAACACGTCGCTGGGCTGTCGCTGCGGGGCAGGGCGCTCGCCGATGTGTACCACGTCATTGCCACCATGGCCGCTGAGGTAAATCGCTTTCATGGGGTGTGGCGTGGATGAACTCAAACACCTAAGTAGTGCGCAAGCTCGGTGTGATGCAGCAGTTCGGTAGAGGGGCCACTCAACACCACCAGACCTTTTTGCAGCACCAAGGCGCGGTTGCTGCGGGAGAGCACTTTGTGCCAGTCACGGTCCACAATTAACACGGCCATGCCACTGGCTTTGATGTCATCAATCACGCGCCAAATTTCAGCCACGATTAGGGGGGCCAAACCTTCGGTGGCTTCGTCCAAGATGATCAACTCGGGGTGGGTCATCAAGGCGCGACCAATCGACAACATTTGTTGTTCACCCCCAGAGAGCTGGCTGCCGAGGTTGTTCAAACGTTCAGTCAAGCGCGGGAAGGTGTGCAGCACGCGCTCCAGCGTCCAGTCGGCGCGCTCATCGCGGCCACGGTGCGCAGCCATGATTAGGTTTTCACGCACGGTGAGGTTGCCAAACACGCCGCGACCTTCTGGGACATAGGCCACGCCTTGGCGGGCTACTTCGTGCGGACGGGCTTTGGAGATGTCGTTGCCAAACAGGCTGATGTGACCATCGCGTTGTGTCACATGGCCGAGCAAGCTACGAATCAGCGTGCTTTTGCCCATGCCGTTGCGACCGAGCAAGCCCACGGTTTCGCCTTTGCGAATATCTATGTTGATGCCATGCAGCACGTGGCTGCTGTCGTACCACGCGTGGATGCCTTGTGCTTCCAAAATAATTTCAGAGTTGGTGGACATCAGTGATCTCCCAAATAGGCAGCGCGAACATCGGCGTTGTTGCGAACTTCATCGGGGGAGCCTGACGCAATGACCAGGCCATTGACCATCACGGTGATGCGGTCGGCGATGCGAAACACGGCGTCCATGTCGTGCTCGACCAACAAAATGGCGTGGTCATGTTTGAGCTCTTTCAGTAACGTGAGCATGCGCTCGGTTTCTTCTGCGCCCATGCCTGCCAAGGGTTCGTCTAGCAGCAGCACTTGAGGGGCGGTGGCCAAGCACATGGCGATTTCTAATTGACGTTTTTCACCGTGGCTGAGGAAACCGGCGTGACGATTCAGTGCGTGCCCCAAGCCCACGCGCTCCGCAGCCTCGCGCCCAATAGAGACCGTGTGCGGGTCTTGTTCTGCGTTGCGCCAAAACGCCCAAGCTTGTTGGTGGTGGGCTTGAGCTGAGAGTCGGCAGTTCTCCAAGACAGTGAAGCTCGGGTAGATGGTGTTGCGTTGGTAGCTGCGGCCTAGCCCCGTACGCGCACGGCGTGCTTGCGGCCAGTGCGACACATCTTGTCCCAAGAGTTCAACTTGTCCCGAAGAGGGAGGGAACTCACCGGATAAAAGGTTGATGAGGGTGGATTTGCCTGCCCCGTTTGTGCCGATGACCGCGTGCACATGGCCGCGTTCAAGTTCCAACGACACATTGTTGACAGCCACCAAGCCGCCCCAGCGACGGGTGAGGTTGTGGCCTCGCAAAAGGATGTCGCGCGTCATGCGTGCCCCTGCCATTTTTGTGCGCTGGTTTTGGCGTGGTTGCGTCCGGTGAGACGTTCGCGCAACTGCCGCGGCAGTGCGACCAAACCGTGCGGCATGAAGGCCACACAGGCCATGACGGCCAAGCCCAAGCCGAGATGCCAGTGTTTGGCATAGCTACCAAATACGGCTTCTGACTGAAACAACTCTTGCAACAGGGCAAAGGCAAAGGCCCCCATCAGCGCGCCCCGAATGTGACCCAGCCCACCCAGAATGATCATCACCAAGACCGCGCCGCTGAGATGCCAGCTGAGCAGTTCGGGGTTCACAAAACCGTCTTTGATGGCGAATAAAAATCCTGCCCATCCGGCGATGGCTCCCGACAACGTGAAGGCGGCGAGTTTGTAGCCGAACACAGAAAACCCTGTGGCCTTCATGCGTTGCTCGTTCACACGAATGCCCGACAGGGCACGACCAAAAGGCGAGCGCAACAGTTGTGAGAGGAACACAAAACCCAATAGCAGGCTGACCCAGATCAGACCGTACATATGGTTGGGTTGGTCCAGATCAATCCATCCCCACGAGGGTTTGACGTACATGTAAATGCCATCGGTCCCGCCCCCCAGCGGCGTGTCGTGAACCACGTAATACGCCATTTGTGAGAAGGCCAAGGTGACCATGATGAAGTACACGCCTTGCGTGCGCAGCGACAGCGAACCCACGGCAAAGGCAAACACTGCGGCCAACGTGACCGATGAGAGCAACAAGACCCACAACGAGGGCGCACTGTCATCGGCGGGGGCCAGCAAGAGGGCTGCGTAGGCCCCAATGCCAAAAAATGCAGCCTGACCAAAACACACCAGTCCAGTGCTGCCGACCAGTAGTTCGAGGCTGAGGGCGAGCAGGGCATAGATCATGATCTTGGCGACCAAGTCTGAACCGTAAGAGCCAGACAACCAAGGCCACAAGGCCAGCAGGCCAAATACCGCAAGGACAAAAGAAGATGGATAACGCATGAGTTTGACCTGAACCTCAGTCCTTGAATAAGCCGTGGGGACGCCACAAAAGAATCAACGCCATCAGCACATACACCAGCACGCCTGCGGCTTGCGGCAACAGCACGTTGCCAAAGGTGTCGACCAAGCCGATGAGCAAGGCCGCCAGCAAGGCACCACGGATGGAGCCAATACCGCCGATGACGACGACCACAAAACAAATGATCAGCACAGAATTACCCATGCTGGGATACACGCTGGAAACGGGGGCTGCAATCATGCCGGCGAAGGCGGCCAATGCCACACCAATGGCAAACACGATGCGGTAGAGCAAGGTGATGTCAATGCCGAGGCTTTGCACCATTTCACGGTTGGCTGTGCCCGCGCGAATCATCATGCCTAAGCGGGTGCGGGTGAACACAAACCACATCGCCCCAGCCAACAGCAAACACACACCGCTGATGAACAGGCGATAGACGGGATAGGTCATCACCTCGTTGAGCGGAAAAGAGCCATTGAGCAGGGGCGGGACCGTCACGCCATGCACATCGTCACCCAAAAGCATGCTGCGAAGTTCTTCAAAAACCAAAATCAACCCGTAGGTCATGAGCACTTGTTGCAAATGCTCACGTTCATACAAGTAGCTGAAGAAGGCCCATTCCAGCACATAGCCGAGGATGACGGACAAGACCAAACCCATGGCTAAGGTGCTGAAAAACTCTCCGCCAAAGCTCCCAGACACCATCGGTGCCAACGCATAGGCCATGTAGGCCCCAATCATGTAGAAACTGCCGTGTGCCAAGTTGATCACGCCCATGATGCCGAAGATCAAGGTCAGGCCTGAGGCCACCAAAAACAGCAGCAACCCGTATTGCAATGCGTTGAGGCATTGGATGAGAAAAGTAGCAAAGTCCATCGTTACATCTTGCAGCCTAAGCCTGGGTCAGCCAAGGCTTTGGAGGCAATGCCTTCGATCACGTTTTCTTTGCCCACCACTTTGCGCAAGTAAATGTCTTGCACAGGGTTGTGGCTCTTGGACAGGATGAAGGGGCCACGCGGGCTGTCGATCTTAGCGGCACGAACAGCTTGTGCAAAACCTGTGATGTTCTTTGCATCGCCCTTGGTGGCGTTCAAACCAATGCCCAGTATTTGACCTGCGTCGTAGCCTTGAACGGCATAGACATCAGGTTGCAACTTGTAGGTTTTGGCGTAGGACAAGCGAAAGCTTTGGTCGCGCTTGGTGTTTAAGTTGTCACCGTAGTGCAGCGTGGTCAACAAGTCGGCGGCATCCGCGCCTTGTGCTTCCAACGTGCCGTCGGTGAGAAAGCCAGAACCATACAGGGGGATAGACTTTTTCAAGCCTGCAGCAGAGTAGTCTTTGACGAACTTCACCGCGCCACCACCAGCGAAGAATGTGAACACAGCATCAGGTTTGAGGGCTGCAATTTCGGTCAAAAGTGCTTGGAACTCCACGTTGGGAAAAGGCAGGCTGAGTTCTTTGATGACGTTGCCGCCACCTTTTTCAAAACCGTCTTTGAAGCCTTTGACCGCTTCGTCACCCGCCGCGTATTTCCAAGTGATGGTGACGATGCGTTTGTGGCCTTTCTTAGTCGCCACTTCGCCCATTGCATAGCCAGGTTGCCAGTTGGAGAAGCTGGAGCGGAAGATGTTGGGGGCACACATGGGGCCTGTCACTGCGGCCGCACCCGCATTGGGGATGATGAGCAAGGTGCCAGATTCTTTGGCCGCTTTGGCCATCGCCATGGCGACGCCACTGTGGACGGTGCCCACGATCACATCGACGTTGTCACGTTTGATCAGCTTGTTCACGTTGTCGGTGGCTTTGGAGGGATCGCTCTCATCGTCCACGCGAACAAATTCCACTTCACGGCCTGCAATTTTGCCGCCTTGTTCTGCAACATACAGGCGAAAGCCGTTGTCGATGGCCGTGCCCAACGAAGCAAAGGTCCCGGTGGCGGGCAGCATGAAGCCCACTTTGAGCTTGCCTTGGTTTTGTGCCCAAGCCGCTGATGTGGCCGCCAGCAGCGCGAATGCTGCGGCTGAAAGAAGGGTGCGTTTTGTCTGCATGGTGGTCTCCTAGTTTTGAAAGTGAACGTGATGGGAAATGGGGGAGGTGTGATGTGCGTTGAAAAATGACAAACAGGCTTGGGTCAAGGCGAGGGGTTGATCGCGGTGTGGCGAATGCCCGCAGTTGGCCAACTCCAGCAGTTGCGCTTGGGGCAGTTGCTGTGCAATGCCTTTGATCTGTGCCAATGTGCCGTATTCGTCATCCATGCCTTGAATGGCCAACACCGGACAGGTGATGGTGCTTATGTCTTCTTCAATCGACCATGTGCGAAAACTGGGGTCTAGCCAAATATTGTTCCAACCCCAAAAGGCGGAATCGACGTCCGCATGGTAGCGTTTCAAGCGCGCTCGTAAATCAGTGTCTTTATAGGCCTGACGTGCGTGGCCAATGCGGGTGATGGACACCGCTTCGACCACGATGTGCGGGGCCATGACGATGAGTCCTGCTGCGCGATGGCGCGACGCATACAGCAAGGAAATTGAACCTCCATCGCTGTGCCCCACCAACCAAGGCGTTTGCTTGACCCCGAGTGCGTCGAGCAAGGCGGGGAGCACTTCATGGGCTTGGCGGTGCATGAAGTCGGGTGCCCAATGCTCATCTGGATCACGCGGGGTGGACTGACCGTAGCCAGGGCGCGAATACACCAAGCCGCGCACCTTCAGTGCATCGCACAGTTGCTGTGGGTAGTCACGCCACATCGCGACCGAGCCCAAGCCCTCGTGCAAAAACACCAACAGCGGCGCATCCCGGCGGTGCGTGTTCAACCATTGGTGCTCAATGCGAACCGCACGACCTTGCCAGTCGATGTCGATCCAAGCGAGCGGTGGAAAAGCCGTGCCGCTCATCAGCTTTGGGCCTCTTGGGCACGCAGTTTGAAGCGCTGAATCTTGCCCGTGGCGGTTTTGGGTAAGTCCGCGACAAACTCAATCACGCGTGGATATTTGTAGGGCGCGAGCTCGTCTTTCACGAAGGCTTTGAGTTCTTCTTCTGTGACGTTGGCCCCCGCTTTGCGCACCACAAAGGCTTTGGTTTTGGTCAAGCCTTCGTGGTCGTTGATGCCAATCACGGCGGCCTCCAACACCGCAGGATGTTGGATGAGCGTGGCTTCCACTTCAAAGGGGCTGACATAAATGCCGCTGACTTTGAGCATGTCATCGGTGCGCCCGCCGTAGGTGTAGGTGCCATCGGCATTGCGCACATATTTGTCACCGCTTTTGGTCCAACCGCCTTGGAAGGTGTCGCGGCTTTTGTCGCGGTTGCCCCAGTACATCAAGGCCGATGAAGGGCCTTTGATGTAGAGGTCACCGGGCTCACCGTCGGCCACGGCGAGGCCATCGTCGCCTCGCAATTCAATCTCGTAACCTAGCACAGGCCAGCCGGTGGTGCCGTAGCGCACGTGGTCGGGACGGTTGGACAAAAAGATGTGCAACATCTCAGTGGATCCAATGCCGTCCACGATATCGACACCGAAATTCTGTTTGAAACGCTCGCCCAACTCCGCTGGCAGTGCTTCACCTGCGGAGGACACGAGGCGCATTGCCACTTGGTCACGACTTGGCAACTGGGGGTGGGCCAACATGCCCGCAAATCCTGTGGGGGCACCGAAAAATACGGTGGGTTTCATGCCACCGATGCCGCCCGTCATGCGTTTGAACGTGGCCTCGGGGGTGGGGCGCTCGGCCATCAAAATGGCGCAAGCCCCCACGGTCATGGGGAAGGTGAGCCCGTTGCCCAAGCCATAAGCGAAGAACAGTTTGGCCGCTGAGAAGCAGACATCGTGTTCGGTGAGTTGCAACACGTCTTGGCCATAAAGCAGGGACGTCCAGTAGGGATTGGCGTGGGAATGAACCGTCCCTTTGGGGCGACCTGTGGAGCCCGAGGAGTAGAGCCAAAACCCGGGGTCGTCAGCCCGTGTGGCCGCCGCTTTGGGCAGGGGCTGATGGGCTTGCAAGAAGGACTCAAAGTCCACCTCAGCGGGGTGCAAAGGGGCGGCAGGGTGGGACACAATGACTTTGATCACCTCGTGGTCAGACTTGGTCATGGCGGCGGTCAAGGTGGGCAACAAGGCCCCCGACACCAACACCGCTTGCGCACGCGAGTGCTCCAGCATGTAGGCGTAGTCGTCGGCGGTGAGCAAGGTGTTCACCGCCACGGGGACCAAGCCTGCATACATGGCACCCAAGAAACTCACGGGCCAATCGTTGCAGTCGTGCATGAGCACCAAGACGCGCTCTTCGCGGCGAATCCCTAAGCCGCGCAGGCCTGCGGCTAGGCTGCGCACGCGTTGGTCTAAATCGCCATAACGCAAAGTGCCCACATCATCAATGAAGGCGGGGCGTTGGGCGTGTGGGTGGTTGCGCTCAAGCAAGAACGCCGCAAAGTTGAAGTGCTCGGGGGGAGGCGCAATGCCCTCGTGTCCTTGGCGTTCGGTGGTCATGACGAAGCCCCCTGCCGAGCCGCCTCAAAGCCGACTTGCGCCCCTTCAAGGGGCCGTGAATACAAGAAGTGATGAACGTGGGGGGGCATATGTTTCCTGCAAAGTGGGCGTTCAAACGCGGGCGGGTTTCAGGGCTGACAGCACCACGGTGCTGGCTTGCACGGCAGCGCGACGGTGGTAGAAGTTCAGGGCACGCAGGCCACCGAGTTCTTCTCCGCCACCAGCTCGGCCAGGGCCACCATGCAAGGACTGAGGCATCACATTGCCGTGGCCAGTGTGCAAGGCCGCCACATCGGGTGAGATCACATGCACACGCCCGTGGCTGTCGGTGAGTTCCGGCACCACGTGGGCCAAGGCTGCGTGGTCTGTGCCATAGACCGAGGCCACCAAAGAGCCTTGGCCGCGACGAATCAGTTGCAGCGCGTGGTTGAGGTCGTTGTTGCGGTAAGGCACCAAGGTGGCGACGGGGCCAAACACTTCGGTGTCGTGTACGCGATCAGCGGCATCGCTGCCTGCGGCATCGCGTGTGCCCAAGAGGGTGGGGCCCACGCAGCAAGCGACGGCTGCATCGGCGTCCACCAAGGTCTGCGTGCTGCCGTCGTGCAGCACGGCGGCTTGGGCTTTCAAATAAGCCAAGCCATCGCGCACGGCCTTGAACTGTTCGCGGTTGACCACCGCGCCCATGCGCACGGTTTCGTTGCGTGGGTTGCCCACGGTAGTTTTGCTGAGTCGCGCCGACAGCGCTTGTGTCACGGTGCCGTACAAACCTTCGGGCACAAAAACGCGGCGAATGGCGGTGCATTTTTGGCCGGACTTGACCGTCATTTCACGGGCCACTTCTTTCACCAACAAATCCAGCGCTTCACTGGTGGTCGACTCACCCGGTAACAGCAGGGCCGAGTTCACGCTGTCGGCCTCGATGTTCACGCGCACTGATTTTTGGGTGACGGCGGGGTGTGAACGGATGATGGCTGCGGTGTCGGCAGAGCCTGTGAAGGACGCCACATCAAACGGTTCGAGTTGGTCCATCAAACCTGCGGAACTGCCACAAATGACAGACAAGGCGCCTGCCGGGAAGATGCCGGCATCGACCACGTCTTTGACCATGCGTTGTGTCAACCATGCGGTGGTGGCGGCAGGCTTGATGATGACGGGCACGCCCGACAACAGTGCAGGCGCTGCTTTTTCCCACAAGCCCCAGGCGGGGAAGTTGAAGGCGTTGATGAACAAGGCCACGCCGCGTGTGGGGGTGAGCACGTGTTGTGATTGGAACAATGGGTCTTTGGCCAAACGCGCTGCTTCGCCATCGTGCATGAAGTGCGTGTCACCCAAGCCCTCGCCCAACTTGGCGTAGGTGCTGAGGGTGTAGATGCCGCCGTCCACGTCCACGGCCGTGTCGTTTTTCACGGTGCCACTGTTGGCGGTGGAAATGTCGTAGTACGCATCGCGGTGGGCTTGCAGCACTTTGGCGGCTGCGCCCAGCATGGCGGCGCGTTGCGCGTAGGTGAGGGCGCGCAGTGCGGCACCACCGTGGTGACGGGCAAAGGCAAAAGCCGCAGCCAAATCAAGACCTGACGCGTCGACGCGGACCAGCTCGGTGCCCAGCACGGGGTCGTGCAAGGCCGTGCCTGCACCTTTGCCGCTTTGCCACTGGCCGCTGACGTAGTTGGAGAGAAGTTCGGTCATGGGTCGCTTTCTTATTTGGTGAATTCGATCTCGCCCTTGGGCAACAGGTACAGCACCAAGGCACGGCCTTGGCTGACGGTGGGGCGGTGGGCGCTGCCGGGTGGGCACACCAGCCAGCCCGCAGGGCGGCCATCAAAGGTGGCCTCACCGTCGATGGGCATGATGAGGTCGATCTCACCTTGAGGGTGTACATGGTGTGGGCCGGCCACGTTTTGCATGTCCACCACATCGATGGAAAAACCGTGTAGATCTTCTGAAGATTTGAAGATGCGGCCATAGCGCAGACCGCCGCCTTCGTATTTGCACAACCAGCCTTGGGCCACACCTTCTTCACACGACTGTTTGAGTTCGCGGTACGTGGGGGTGTCGGCGCCGAGATTGGCATTGAGCCATTCGTCCAGAGCGCTGTTGAGCGGGCGCTTGTGAATCTGGGCGGTCACTGCTGCGAGGCGAGTTTTGAACTGGGATTGGGCCTGTGCCACGGCATCGGCTGAAACGGGAGTGCTTGTCATATGCTTCAACATGAATTATTATGCTTAAACGAAGGCTAACATGCGCTAAATCGCATGTCTAGCACTATATTGCATGCTTAGGGTTAATCCTAGGCTGATTGACAGAAGGCAAGCTATGGCTGAAGTGGATGTCGTGAAGAAACCTTTCTTGAGCGCACTGGGCGAGCGGGTGCGTGCGCTGCGCGCACGGCGAGGCCTGACGCGCAAGGCGGTGGCGGTCGCTGCCGATATCTCCGAGCGCCATTTGGCTAATTTGGAATATGGAGAGGGCAATGCCTCGATTTTGGTGCTGCTGCAAGTGGCAGGCGCATTGCAATGTTCTTTGGCGGAGTTGATCGGCGATGTGACCACTGTCTCGCCAGAATGGTTGCTCTTGCGCGAAATGTTGAGCACGCGCAGCGAAGCTGATTTGCGTCGGGTGCGCGAGCAAGTGTCGGTCTTGTTTGGTACCACACAAGAATCTGAACGAACCAACCGCATTGCGCTCATTGGCTTGCGCGGCGCAGGTAAAACCACACTGGGCCAGCGCTTGGCCAAAGAATTGGGCTACGCCTTCATTGAGCTCAGCCGTGAGATCGAAAAATTTGCAGGTTGCAGCATTTCTGAAATTCACAATCTGTATGGCACCAATGCTTATCGCCGCTACGAGCGCCGTGCGTTGGAAGAGACGATTCAAATTTATCCTGAAGTCATCATTGCCACGCCGGGTGGTTTGGTGTCGGACTCAGCGACCTTGAATGAAATGCTCTCGCATTGCTACACCGTGTGGTTACAGGCCAAGCCTGAAGATCACTTGTCGCGTGTGGCTGCGCAAGGCGACATGCGCCCCATGGCTGGTAGTACTGAAGCGATTGACGACCTGCGTCTGATCTTGGAAGGTCGTGCCCCGTTCTACGCCAAAGCGGACATGATGTTTGATACCAGTGCGCAGCCGTTGGAGGAAAGTTTCCAAATGCTAAGGGCTCGATTGCGGGCAGTGCTGCAATTGAAAAATTGAGTTGTGTCGTCAATTCGATTTTTCACAAAAAAAGCCGCAGACGAATCTGCGGCTGGGGAAGTACAGCAAAACGCCAAAGGCGTTTGCATCAATTAACCCATGTGCAAGCCACCGTTGACGGCAAAGTCGGCACCGGTGGTGTAACCACCGTCTTCGCTGGCCATCCACGCAATGATGGATGCAATTTCAGCGGGTTTACCCAAGCGCTTGACGGGCACAGTCGCCACGATCTTTTCCAACACGTCAGGACGAATGGCGTTGACCATGTCGGTACCGATGTAGCCAGGTGATACGGTGTTGACGGTCACGCCTTTGGTGGCCAGCTCTTGGGCCAAAGCCATGGAGAAGCCGTGCATACCGGCCTTG
>NZ_JAVKLW010000054.1:0-11978 GCF_031538885.1 Limnohabitans sp. | reverse complement strand
ACCGTGACGGATGAGGAATTGACTATGATTGAAAACCGATTGAATCACCGCCCCAGAAAGCGACTAGGATTCAAGACACCTCACGAGGTATTCCATGCCTCGTTAAAGCGTGTTGCACTTCGTCCTTGAATCCGCCAAGTTTGAACACGATAAACATCTTGTCCATTGAGTTGCAATTGTCCAAAACCATCGTAATTGGTCGTGGCACCCACAGAATAAGGGCGGTAGCTGGTGGATGAGCTCGCGCATTGCTCCCCCGAACAGTAAATGGTTGTTTTACGGTGCGAGCTACGCACATCGGCCCTATCGTCAAACCCTCGTTTATTGTTGGGGTTGTTGGCTTGGTCGTAGTAATAATTTCCATAAATTTTCACGCTAAGCGGCGCCCAAGCACCTGTTGGCACAACCCACCCTGCACCCCCTGTGGATGTCATGTCGGCTGTGATGTACAAGGGCTGCTGAATGGATACGGTAAAGCCACCTGTCGCACTTGACTTAGAGATCAACATCGCACGCAAGCCATCACTCAAACGCGGCCAAACCATGTTTTTAGCTTGTGCCATAGTGGGAATGCGGCTGCTGGTGCGGCGAGTTTCGGTAGCAACTTTGGCGTCGCTTGTGTCGTAGATATCAAACGTCCAAAGGCCTTGTTCAGGAATGCTTGCCAACTCTGTGTCTGTCCAATTTTTCCAACCTGTCGCAGTCCCGCTGGCATCAAAGTTGGCAGTCCATGCCAACGTTCGATCAATGTCACGCGGATGATTGGTCGATGCCCACATATCAGCACCGCTACTGCTCGTCACCGCGGCGTTGTCATAGGTTGCCGCAAATCTCATCACCGAAGTGGTGCTGATGCAGTCCACATGCTTGCTATTGGTACACACCGCCGTTGCTGTGCTTGGATTTCCCTTGACCACACCTAGATAGCTGTATCCGCCACCTGGAATAGGTTTGAGCGTGATAGCTTTTTTACTTGGCGTTGTCACGACCACTCGGCCAATAGCACTTGCAGCTTCGACATACATGTTGTAACCAGCGTTGTAGTAACTGTAGGCGTTGCCATTGCTATCTTTGTAGTTAGGAAAGTCACGCAATTCAACACGGGGGTCAATGCTGATGTCGTAGCTCGACTGATTTCCCCATTGGTACAGCTTGCCCGTGCTATCGGCACGCAGCACATATTTGTCAATCGCCGTGTTTTGGCAGACCTCCGTCGAACCAGTGCTGCATGGGAAAGACGCCGTCCATTTCACCTGCACCACAGGCAACTTAACTTCCGCGCCATCAATGGTTTGCTTGCTGATGAATAAAATTTTTGGCTGCTCGTAAGCCACCTTGGTGGTGCTTGCATTGTTGAACATGCTTTGCCAAGCTGACGCCTTGCCACTGGTGGCACTGCTTACTGTGTAGCTGTTGCTTTTATACGTGCTGGGATCGTTGTTCCAGAAAATACCCTTGCACGCCGTACTCAATGCGCCTGACGTGCTGCGGCTTTCTTTAGGCAAGCCATAACAGTCTGTCATGCGCTTCATCAAAGCTTGCACTTGCACAATGGCTCCGTTGTCCGTCAAATTTGTGACGGCGGGCAATTTGCCGACGGTGGCAAGGCTGGTGACCGCCCCTTTCGAGGTGCTGAACGTCACAGGGTTATCGCTGCCACCTGATGCAGCGCTATTGGTTGCAGCAGGGGTATAGATTTGCACTTGCGCCGTGCCATCACCTTGTGGACGGATGCTGATTTTGACGTTCTCTAACGTGCTGTCTTGCTTCGTACCATCGGCTTTAAACGGAGTAGTCAAAGGGTTGCTGCTGCCCGCTTCAGTGGCTCCAGTCACGCTGGCAATGTTGGCCACCGCAGCAGACACGGCGCTGGTGACGTTGGCGTCGGTCACGAGACTGGTTTGACCTTTCGCCAAATCTAATGGGTCACCCGTAGGCGAGAGCGTACTGGCAATCAAATGGGTGATGGGTGTGACGTTGGCCGTCGCAGTAGCCCCCACACTGGTGGCTAAACCCACCATCGTTTCTTCATCGTCGGAGGTGGCTGTGATGATGAGTGGCAACTTAGGGCTGGCGGTTGTCAGGGTGAGGCTATAGGCTCCTTCAGAGCCTGTGACAGCACCCGTGCCAACGGTTTGCCCGTCGGCGTCGGTCACGGTGATTTGCGTTCCTTCTGGATAAGCTCTGCCCGTGGCAACGGTCCCTGCGAGGGCAACTCCTTCGCCTAGCGTTGAAGAAGCTGCGCCCCCACCACCGCCACCACCACACGCAGTCATCAACGCAGCTGAAATCGACAACGCGGCAACAGCCGATCGCGTTTGTTTTTTGTTTAATTTCATGATGTATTCCTTGGAGGACAATTGAAACCGAAAATTTTAAAAATCACAGACTCACGGAATGTCAGTCGAGCGAAGAAGTTTGCATCAGCGGAAATACATACGGGGGGGGGGAACCCTAGTTTTACTGCCGCGCCGTGCGCACGTTGGACGGCATGGCTTGCGGGTGACTGGTGCGCCACGGGTTGATGTCTAGCCCACCTCGGCGCGTGTAACGCGCATACACCTCTAGGCGCAAAGGTTGGCAGCGACGCGTGATGTCCATGAAGATACGTTCCACGCACTGCTCGTGAAATTCGTTGTGGTTTCTGAAACTCACGATGTAGCGCAACAAGCCCGCTTGGTCAATTTGTGGGCCGGTGTAGCGGATGCGCACACTGCCCCAGTCGGGCTGGCCTGTGACCAAGCAATTGCTTTTGAGCAAATTACTGGTCAAGGTTTCGGTGGTAGGGGCTTCGTTGAAGGCGGCACTCAACAACTCGGGGTTGGGGTGGTACTGGTCGCAGTCCAAGTCCAAGCGGTCCAGGCTCAACCCGTCCAGTTCATGCACGGGCTCTCGGTCAAAGTTGTCGGGCAACACCAATTGCACGCCCACGCTGGCTTTGACGGGCTGGCCATGCCAAATGGCAGGGCTCAGGTCTTGGCGCAAGCGGGCTTGCAACTCGGCGGTGTCGTCCAAACGTGTGTTGTTGAAACTGTTCAAGTACAGCTTGAAAGACTTGCTCTCAATGATGTGCGTGGACTCAGCCGGCACGATGATGCGTGCCAAGGCCACCTGCGGTTTGCCGCGTGTGTTGAGCCAGCTTAGTTCATATGCAGTCCACAAATCAGCGCCAAAAAACGGGGGCTGTGCAGGAACGCCAATCTCGTCGCGTTTGGTTTGACGTGGAATTGGAAACAACAAGGACGCGTCGTACTGGTCGACATAGGCCGACGCTTTGCCAAGCTGGGAGTGTTCAGGTGTATTCATGTGCATCAGTCCAATCGACGGCGAAACACTTTGCGATCGGGCTCGGAAGCGGCGGCGTCAAACGCATAGCCTTCTGAATGAAAGCCTTCCAAACCCTTGGGCGTTTTGACTTGATGGGTCACGGCGTAACGAGCCATCAAGCCACGCGCACGCTTGGCGTTGAAGCTGATGATTTTGTATTTGCCGCCCTTGTAGTCTTCAAACACGCACTCCATCACGCGGGCCTTCAAAGCTTTGCGGTCTACGGACTTGAAATACTCTTGCGAGGCGAGGTTGACGATGATGGGTTCACGTTCGTCTTGCAAACGCGCGTTCAAGTAGTCGACAATCTGCGTGCTCCAAAATTTGTAGAGGTTATTTCCTTGAGGATTGGCCAGCGAAGTGCCCATTTCGAGGCGATAAGGTTGCATCCAATCAAGAGGACGCAACACGCCATACAAGCCACTCAAAATCGCCACATGGTCTTGCGCCCACGCCAAATCTTTGGGTTTCAAGCTTTTGGCATCCAAGCCTTCGTACACATCGCCATTGAAGGCCAGCACCGCCTGCTTGGCATTTTTGGCGGTGAACTTCGGCGCCCAAGCTTGGTAACGCGCCACGTTGAGGGCGGACAGCGCATCACTCAAGTACATCAAACTGGCGATGTCTTGTGGAGTTTTTTGTCGAAGGATGCCAATCAGCTCACTTGCTTGCTTGACAAACAAGGGTTTCGTGTGCGGCACGTCACCCGCAGGGGTGTCGTAGTCAAGGGCTTTGGCAGGGGAAAGCAAGAACAACATAAGGCATCCACAAGGCATCACAGACAAGCCTGAATTATCGGGGCTCACATAAAGCGCGGAGTCTGCCTTCATCCCCTAGGTAAAATGGGCTCTTTAGCCCTGTGGCCCAACGGCAGCGTGATGCTTGCCGTTTTTCTTTTGTCAAGCACCCACCCCATGAGCAATACGCCCGCCACCCCCATCGAACAACCCGGCCTTGAGCGTCTGTCCAAATCGTTCGAGCCCGCCGCCTTAGAGGCCCATTGGGGCACCGAGTGGGAAAAACGCGGCTATGGCGTGGCGGGCTTTCGTGGCACAGGCATGCCAGCGGCTGACGCCCCCGCATTCGCCATCCAACTGCCGCCCCCCAATGTGACGGGCACGCTGCACATGGGCCATGCGTTCAACCAAACCATCATGGACAGCTTGACGCGTTACCACCGCATGTCGGGCTTCAACACCGCGTGGATTCCCGGCACCGACCACGCGGGCATTGCCACGCAAATTGTGGTGGAGCGCCAGCTGCAAGCCCAAGGCATCAGCCGCCACGACATGGGCCCCACCCCCGCCGAAGCACGCAAGAACTTTGTGAGCAAGGTCTGGGAATGGAAAGAAGAATCGGGCAACACCATCACCACCCAGATGCGCCGCATAGGTGACAGCGTGGACTGGAGCCGCGAATACTTCACGATGGATCCCAAGCTGTCCAAGACCGTGACCGAAACCTTTGTGCAGTTGTACGAGCAAGGCCTGATCTACCGTGGCAAACGCTTGGTCAATTGGGACCCGGTGCTGATGAGCGCGGTGTCTGACCTTGAGGTGGAGAGTGTGGAATCGAACGGTCACATGCACTACATCGTGTACCCGTTTGCCCAAGGCCCACAAGCCATAGACGGTGTCATGCAGCGCGGCATGGTGATTGCCACCACCCGCCCCGAGACCATGATGGCCGACGGTGCGCTGGCCGTTCACCCCGAAGACGAGCGCTACCGCCACCTGATTGACCAAATGGTCGATCTGCCCTTGTGCAACCGCCAAATTCCCATCATTGCCGACGACTTTGTAGACCGCGAGTTTGGCTCGGGTTGCGTCAAGATCACGGGGGCGCACGACTTCAACGACTATGCCTGCGCCCAGCGACATGGCTTGCCGCTGATCACCATCTTCACCCTTGACGCCAAGGTGAACCACAACGGCCCCGCTGCCTACCAAGGGATGGACCGCTTTGTCGCGCGCAAAGTCTTGCTGGCCGATTTGGAGGCAGAAGGCTTTTTGCAAGAGATCAAGCCTCACAAACTGATGCTGCCCATGTGTGCCCGCACAGGCCAAGTGGTCGAACCCATGCTCACCGACCAGTGGTTCATCGCGATGAACCAAGTCGGCAAAGGCGACCCCACAGGCAAAAGCATCGCGCAAAAAGCGATTGATGCCGTGCAGTCTGGCGAGGTCAAGTTCGTGCCCGAGAACTGGATCAACACCTACAACCAGTGGATGAACAACATCCAAGACTGGTGCATCTCGCGCCAACTCTGGTGGGGCCACCAAATTCCTGCTTGGTATGACGAAGATGGCAATGTGTATGTGGCACGTGATGAAGCGGAGGCGCAAAAAAAATTCGAAGCGAAGAAAGACGTATGGCTCAGAGAACGGATGCATCTAGAGCGTGACTTGCTTAAGTTTCAAGTACAAGGTGTCAACACACAAGAAATGGCTACTCTTCAGCACGCTCGTCGAGAAAAACTTGATGCATTGATTGCTTCTAATCTTCGCCGCGACGAAGATGTGTTGGATACGTGGTACTCGTCGGCGCTAGTGCCTTTCTCAACGCTAGGCTGGGCCGCTGGCTCCGAGGGCGTGGGCGATGGGGCTGGGGACAGTCGCAGCGACATTCTGAGCGAAGCGAAGAGGAGCAAGACCGTCTCCGGTACTCATGGCCTCGGAGCCAGTGAGAGCCAACTCACCGATTACGACTTGTACTTGCCATCCAGCGTGCTGGTCACCGGCTACGACATCATCTTCTTCTGGGTCGCCCGCATGATCATGATGACCACCCACTTCACAGGCAAAGTGCCCTTCAAGCATGTCTACATCCACGGCTTGGTGCTTGACGCCCAAGGCAAGAAGATGAGCAAGTCGGAAGGCAATGTGTTAGACCCTGTGGACTTGATCGACGGCATCACGCTCGAGCCCTTGCTTGACAAACGCACCCAAGGTTTGCGCAAACCCGAGACTGCGCCGAAGGTGCGCAAGCAAACCGAAAAAGAGTTTCCAGAAGGCATTCCCGCCTACGGTGCGGACGCGCTGCGCTTCACTTTTGCAGCACTCGCCTCCTTGGGACGCAGCATCAACTTCGACAGCAAGCGCTGCGAGGGCTACCGCAACTTCTGTAACAAAGTGTGGAACGCGTCACGCTTTGTGCTAATGAACTGCGAAGGCCAAGACTGCGGCCTGAAAGAACACGCACAAGAAGAATATGCAGTAGGCGGCCCCGCACATGGCTACCTGAGCTTTAGCCAAGCGGACCGTTGGATTGTTTCTAAGCTGCAACGCGTGGAAGCCGAGGTGGCCAAAGGCTTTGCCGAGTACCGCTTGGATAACGTGGCCCACACGATTTATGACTTCGTGTGGAACGAGTTCTGCGATTGGTATTTGGAAATCGCCAAGGTACAAATTCAACAAGGTGCCGCCGCACAAAACCGCGAGGAAGGACAAGCCGCCCAAAGGGCGACGCGCCGCACCTTGATCCGCACACTCGAAACCATTTTGCGTTTGGCCCATCCCATCACGCCGTTCATCACCGAAGAGTTGTGGCAAACCGTGGCCGTGGTGGCGGGTCGCATCAAGGCCGACGACAAAGCGGCGTCCATCAGCATTGCCGCCTACCCTGTGAGTCAACCTGAGCGCATGGACGAACACGCCGAAGCCTATGTGGCACGTGTGAAGTCCTTGGTGGATGCGTGTCGCAACTTGCGCGGTGAAATGGGTGTATCACCTGCCACGCGCATGCCTTTGTTTGCACTGGCCGGTAACGCCGAAGAAATGGCGTTCATGCAAGGCGTGGCACCTGTGTTGCAAGCCCTGGCCAAACTCAGCGAGGTCAAAGTGTTTGACGACGAAGCAGCATGGTATGCGGCCGCGCAAGCTGCACCTGTGGCCGTGATTGGCGAGTTGCGCGTTTGCTTGTTCATCGAAGTGGATGTGGCCGCCGAGAAGAACCGCTTAGGCAAAGAAGTGGAACGTTTGCAAAACGAAATCGACAAAGCAGGTGCCAAACTCAAGAACGAAGCCTTCGTGGCTAAAGCGCCGCCTGCGGTGATTGAAGAAGCCAAGAAACGCGTGGACGAATTCACCGCCACTTTAACGAAAGTGCGCGCGCAACTTATCAAACTGGGGCAATAAAGCCTCGTTAGACTTCGCAAAAGCATCACGATTGAAAGCATGACTCATCTCCTCACCAAAGCCGTCTTCCCCGTTGCAGGCATGGGCACACGTTTCTTACCTGCGACCAAGGCCAGTCCCAAAGAAATGCTGACGGTGGTGGACAAGCCCCTCATCCAATATGCAGTGGAAGAGGCGTATGAGGCGGGTATTCGTGAAATGATTTTTGTGACGGGCCGCAGCAAACGCGCCATTGAAGACCACTTTGACATGGCGTACGAGTTAGAAACTGAACTCGAAGCGGCGGGCAAGCAAGCCCTGCTCGACATCGTACGCAGCGTGCAACCCGACGACATGCAATGCGTGTATGTGCGCCAACCCCGGGCATTGGGTTTGGGTCATGCCGTGTTGTGCGCAGAGCATTTGGTAGGCAACGAGCCCTTCGCGGTGTTGCTGGCGGATGATTTGATGCGTGGCAAAGCCGGCGGCCCCGGCGTGCTCAAGCAAATGGTGGCGGTGTTTGCACGCACCCAATGCTCGGTATTGGCGGTGCAAGAGGTGCCGCTGGCACAGGTGCATCGCTATGGTGTGGTGGCAGGCACAGACATGGGCAACCGCTTGGTCGATATCCAGCAGATGGTCGAAAAACCCAAAGAAGAAGTCGCCCCCTCACGCACCACCGTGGCGGGTCGCTATATCTTGACCCCTGCGGTGTTCGAGCGCATACGTGCAGGCGGACGCGGTGTGCAAGGCGAGATTCAACTCACCGATGGCATTGCGGGCTTGCTAGCGACTGAGAAAGTATTGGCTTATTCGTATGAGGGCAAGCGTTACGACTGTGGCAGCAAGGTGGGCTTCTTGCAAGCCAGCGTCGAACTAGCTCTTCAACATCCAGAAGTCGGCGAAGAGTTCCGCGACTACCTCAAGCACCTCAACGTCGCTTGAGGATGTGGATGAAGTCGCTGCCCTCGGTAGCTTGCGACAACAATTCATGGCCTGTTTGTTTGGCAAACGCCGCAAAGTCACGCGTTGAGCCCGTGTCGGTGGACACCACTTTGAGCACTTGACCACTCGTCATCGCACTCAGTGCTTTCTTGGCTTTCAAAATAGGCAACGGGCAATTCAAGCCGCGCGTGTCTAGTTCTACATCGATGTTCATACGGGAAATACACCTGTAGAGAGATAGCGATCACCACGATCGCACACGATGAAGGCAATCGTTGCGTTCTGCACTTGTTGTGCGATTTGCAACGCAACCCAGCACGCCCCCGCAGCAGAGATGCCAGCAAAGATACCTTCTTCACGCGCCAAGCGGCGGCACATGTCTTCGGCATCGTCTTGGCTGACGCAAACCAATTCGTCCACGTTGGTGGCATCGTAAATTTTGGGTAAGTACGCTTGCGGCCATTTGCGAATGCCAGGGATGCGCGATCCCTCAGCGGGCTGCGCACCGATGATGCGAATGGTTGGATTCTTCTCTTTCAAGTAACGCGACACACCCGTGATGGTGCCTGTGGTACCCATGGCGCTCACAAAATGGGTGATGCGTCCGTGGGTGTCGCTCCATAACTCTGGGCCGGTGGTTTCGTAATGGATGCGGGGGTTGTCTTCGTTGGCAAATTGGTCAAGCACACGGCCTTTTCCTTCTGAGGCCATGCGTTCGGCCAAGTCACGGGCGTATTCCATGCCACCGCTCTTGGGTGTCAAGATCAACTCGGCACCAAAGGCTTTCATAGTTTGTGCGCGTTCAATCGACAAGTCCTCCGGCATGATGAGCACCATGCGGTAGCCCTTGATTGCGGCAGCCATCGCCAGCGCAATGCCTGTGTTGCCAGAGGTGGCCTCAATCAAAGTGTCGCCGGGTTGGATGTCGCCGCGCTCTTGCGCACGCTGAATCATGGACAAGGCGGGGCGGTCTTTCACAGAGCCAGCGGGGTTATTACCTTCCAACTTTCCCAAAATCACATTGCCACGCTGGGCGTTGTCTTCTGCACCAATGCGTTGCAAGGCGACCAACGGCGTTTTGCCTATCGCGTCTTCAATCGTGGGATAAATCATGTGTGAACTCATAGCCCACACTGTGCCACAAGTAGTAAGACATCACGCGAGAGTGCCATCCGCTAAACTTCATAAGTTGATTTTTAAAACTAAAAGTTCTCATGTCCAAAAAGCGCAGTGTTTACTCTGATTTCGATAAGTTTGACATTAAAAGCAGTCAACCTGCGGTGGTTGATCGTCAAGGTAAGTACTTAGCCGCCGACAGCGCGTTAAAACTTCGTGCCGAAGGTAACGCCGACGAGCGAGGCGTTGACTTGGCTTACCCTGCCAAATGAGCCACGCATTGATCGCTGCGGTTGATGCAACTTAACAGCGAGGTCATCACAACACCACCGCGAGCCTCAGCCACGGTGGTGTTGTTACGTGACGCGCCTCAAAAAAGTCTTCAAGTTTTTTTGCTGCGCCGCCATATGGCCTCGGCGGTCTTGGGTGGCGCTTATGTTTTTCCGGGCGGTAAATTGGATGAAGCGGATTGCGCACCTGATTTGCATGCCTTTTTAGACGCTTCTCCGCAGGCGCTGCACCAGGCCTTGGGTGAGCCGGATTTACCCCACGCTAGCGCCGCTGGTTTGTATGTCGCCGCTGTGCGCGAAGTGCTGGAAGAGTGCGGTGTGTTGTACGCGCGATGGCAAGATAGCCGCGTCTTGGCGCATGCCACACAACAACGCCAGCGTTGGCAACAGCAATTGCATGCGGGTCACACCTTGCGCGATGTGTTGCAAGAAGCAGGTTTGTGTTTGGACACGCAACACCTCGCCCCTTGGTCACGTTGGATCACGCCCTTACAGCCTTCGGTGACCAACAAGCGGTTTGACACCCGATTTTTTATAGCGGTGTTACCCGAAGGGCAGCACCCCATGCACGACAACATCGAAGCGACGGACAGTGTGTGGCTGAGTCCGCGTGAGGCGCTGAATCGGTATTGGGCGCGAGATATGCCGCTGGCACCACCACAAATCATGACTTTGGTGTCTTTGTTGCCACATCGTTGTACGCACGATGTGTTGAGATACGCCAAGCAGCACACGCCAGTGTTGATTTTCCCCGAGTCGTTTGATGACGAAGGCGTGCGCATGGTGTGCTACCCGGGGGACCCGCGTCACTCGGTCTCGCAACGTGCCATGCGTGGTCCGACACGTTTACGCTTCATGGCAGGTCGTTTTGAGCCCGTTGGCGGTTTTGAGGAATTTTTATGAGTGCGATGGATGTCTGATTCACGCCGACAATAGCGCCATTGATGTGTGGGCTGTTCCCACAGACGAAGGCCGCGTGGCCGCACAAGACGCGCTTGCGTTTTTATAAAAACATCTCGAAAGAACGGCGTGACCATCAAAGATGCCATGAGCTGCTTTACCACTGGCGTGACTGTGGTCACAGCGCACACCCAAGGCCAAGACTGGGGCATGACTTGCAACTCCTTCAACACGGTCTCACTGGACCCTGCCATGGTGTTGTGGAGTGTGCGCAAAACATCTCATAGCCATGAGGCCTTTGTGAAGGCAGGGGGCTATATGGTGAATGTTTTAGGAGCGCAACAAAAAGACTTGGCGCTCAAATTTGCACAGGGCACACACGAAGAACGCTTTGCCGGACACAACGTGGTCCGTGGCATCAACCACCACCCACGCTTAGACGGTGTGATCGCTTGGTTTGACTGCCGGGTCGCCCACATCGTGTCGGCCGGTGACCATGACATCTTGATCGGTGAAGTCGTCGACTTCGGTGTGCGCACAGGTCATGGCTTGGCCTACGCGCAGCGCAGCTTTGGCGTGCTCGCTGCGCTGGACGAGTGAGTGCAGGCGCTTATGGGCAGCTCAGCGGCTGAAAAAATGGTTTACAATCTTTCACCAGATTTTGGTGATATAGCTCAGTTGGTTAGAGCGCAGCATTCATAATGCTGATGTCGGTGGTTCAAATCCACCTATCACCACCAACATTTAAAAACCCGCAGGCGTTTTTCGCACTGCGGGTTTTTTTATGGCGCGGCTTATGTGGCGCGCCAACAAGCATCAGGGACGCCGATCAATCCCCAAACATGCGCTGCTTGATTTCGCGACGCTCTTGAGCCTCTAGCGACAAACTGGCCGTTGGACGGGCCAACAAACGCCCCACACCAATGGCTTCACCCGTTTCGTCGCAATAGCCGTAGTCGCCGCTGTCAATGCGTTGGATGGACTGCTCGATTTTTTTAAGCAACTTGCGCTCACGGTCACGTGTGCGCAACTCCAAAGCATGTTCTTCTTCAATCGTGGCACGGTCAGCGGGGTCAGGCACCACCACCGTGTCTTCGCGCAGATGCTCGGTGGTTTCACTGGCGTTGCTCAACACTTCGGTTTTCAATTGCACGAGCTTGTGGCGGAAAAATGCCATTTGCAGGTCATTCATGTACTCGCTGTCAGGCATCGCGATGATTTCAGCATCGGTCATTTGCTCAGCGGTTTTGGTCTTCCAGTTATTGGCAAGCTTGGCGTCTTTTTT